>JANQOH010000455.1 GCA_028289725.1 Alphaproteobacteria bacterium | reverse complement strand
CGGATGGAGCCTGGCCGCGCAACAAGTGGCGCTCGCGCGGGCGGATGCCGTGTTGTCCGATCGCGGCATCGACCCCATGCGGGTGATGGCGACGCCGACACCATTCAACACCCTATCCTGGCGCGTCATCGCGGTGGGCAGCGCGGACTATTTCAACATATATATCCCGATCCTCGGCGGAGCGGACGCCGTGACGGTCTATCGGCATGCCCGCGGGCCGGCGGGCGAGGCCTGCATCGACGGCTTGGCCGATGCCTCGCGGTTGGCGGCCTTCAGCAAGGGCTTTTACCGCACCGAACTGCGCGACGGCGCGCTGGTGCTGTCGGACCTGCGCATGGGGCTCACGCCGAACTACGTGTTCAGCTACATCGTCGCGGAGCATGGCGGAGACGGGCTGCGTCCCGTACCCCCGATAAAGGTCGAAAGTTTTCGCCAGACCGCGGGCGATTGGGACTGGCTTGCCGCGACCTTGAAGGGCCTCGCCGTGGCTCGCCCAGCGGAGGCGGCGGAACGCCTATCCGGCGAGATCGTGAGCGCCGAGTCCACGCCACCTTCGCGGGTTTGCTGAGCATTCGCGCTCTCACAAATGAGGCGGATGGCAATGTTTGGGGCATAGTGTCGTCTAGCTGTCGTATGACAGCGAACGAATTAGGGTTTGCCGCTTGGCCCAGACACTGATCATTCTCGCCGCGTTTATTGTGTTCGCCGCGATATTCACGCGCCTCGGGCTGGGCGCGGTCGCCGGCCTGTTGATCGCGGGCGCGGTGGTCGGCCCGTTCGGTTTCGGCTTGGTCCGCGATGTCGAGGCGGTGGCTATCCTCGCCGAGCTCGGCGTGGTGTTCCTGCTGTTCAATATCGGCCTCGAGATCAAACTCGAGCGGCTTCGCCTATTCGGTCTCCGCGTCTATGCCTTGGCGATTGCGCAATTGACGCTGACCACGGCCGCCATCGGCTGGATCGCCTCGCGCTTCGGGTTCGAGGCGGGCGCCGCGGCGGTGATCGGCGGCGCGCTCGCGCTGTCTTCAACCGCATTGGTGTTGCAGGTGCTCGGCGACCTGAAACGCACCTTGTCGCAATTGGGGCGCCTCGCGATCGCGATTTTGCTGGTCCAGGACATCGCGGTCGGACCGTTGATCATCGCCGCCAATTTATTGAGCGCGCATCAGACGATCGATAATTGGTTGGTCAATCTGGTGCTCGGCGGATTGGGCGTGGTGGTGCTGATCGTGCTCGCGTCGCGGTTCGTGTTGCCATTTGCGCTGCGTTACTTATCCGGTTTCGGCGCAACTGATCTGATGTTGCCGGTCACGCTGTTGGTCGTGTTGTCGGCCAGCTTCGCGACCGAACATGTCGGCCTGTCCGCTGCTCTCGGCGCGTTCATCGCCGGTCTGATGGTGGCGGATACCGAGTTCCGGCATCAGATCGCCGCCGACATTGCGCCGTTCCGCTATCTGCTCATCGGTCTGTTCTTCATGGCGATCGGCATGCAAATCGATCTCGGCGTTGCGTTGGACCATGCGACCGGCGTGGCTGTGATCACTCTGGCGTTGGTGGTGCTCAAGGCGGCATTGCTCATCCTGATCGCGCTGGCGCTGCGCTATCGCTTGCGTCTTTCGATCGAACTCGGTGTGCTGCTGGGACAAGGCAGCGAATTCTCCTTTGTCATTCTGGGCGCGGTGGCGGTAAGCGGTATTATTGACACCGATGGCGTGACCGTCCTGACCGTTAGTGTGGCACTGTCCATGCTCATCACGCTGTTGATTATCGCCGTCGGCCGCAAGCAGCTCGACCGGGTAGAGGGGGCGGCGGCGAGCGCGTTGGCGCAGATCGACAGCGAGGACGGCGAGCGGGAAAATCACATCATCGTGGTCGGGTTCGGCCAGGTGGGCATGGCGCTGACTCGCCATCTGCTAAGCCTGGGCTTGCACGTGGCGGTGCTCGATTATGACGCCGAACGCGTCCGACTTGCCCAAAGCCGTGGTCTGCCGGTGTTTTTCGGCAACGCCACGCGGTCGGAGGTATTGCGCGCCGCGCATATCGACCGTGCGCGCTTGCTGGTGGTGGCGGTGCCGGATGCCGAGGTCGCGGCCCGGACCGTGGCGCTTTCGCATCGACTTGCGCCGCACGCGCCGGTGATCGCCCGCGCGCCTGAAGAGGGCGATGTCGACAAGCTGACGGCCGCTGGCGCTGAAGCGATTGTGGTCGACAGCTTGGGCACGGCGGTCGAACTCGCGGAACGCGTGATCCTGTTCGCCGATACCGAACCTGTCGCGGATGACGCCCGGGCGTCCGGCATTTCCATCTGATTTTGCGCCGACGCGTAAAATGCGGTAGGTCCCTGTCGGAAAGCGGCGGCACGAACCGCGGCGAGCACGGCAGGGGAGGCGCGGCATGGCGGGCTATGAGTT
>JANQOH010000453.1 GCA_028289725.1 Alphaproteobacteria bacterium | reverse complement strand
ATATCTCGATACCGCTGAGTCGAGTGAATTAAGGGCCGCGTTCGCCGATCGGCGCGCGCCGAACCCGGAGACGTTTGGGCATTAGTTGTCGCGTCATGTCGGGCAAGTTTCTCACATTGCATGATCCGGCCGCCGCGCGCCGCTTTTACGAAAAAGGGCTTTGGCGCGACGAAACGTTCTATGACCTGCTGGCTTCGCACGCCGCGGCGCGGCCGGACGACATAGCACTGCGTGATGGACGGCAGTCGCTGAGTTGGCGCGCGCTCGCGAATTGGGTTGATGGCACGGCGGCCTACCTCGACGCGCTCGGCCTCGCACCCGGTGATCGGGTGTCGCTATGGCTTGGTAACCGGGCTGAAGCGGTCGTGATGTTTCTCGCGTGCGTGCGACAAGGCTATGTCTGCAACCCGTCGCTCCATCGCTCTTATGATTCGGCCGATGTTGCCGCGCTGCTAAATGCTCTCAACACTTCGGTGCTCTTGAGCGAGTCCGGTTGGGGCACGGACGCGGAGCTGGTCGATTTGGAATCGCGGTTCGCCGAACAGAACAGTCTTCGCACCGTGCTGAACCTCGACACATTCCCACAATCGGGGCCATGCCCGACGCCGCCGGAGTCAAATCCCGACGCGGTCTGCTATCTCGCCTTCACGTCGGGCACCACGGGCACGCCGAAATGCGTCATGCATTCAAGCAACACGATCCTCGCCAATGCGCGCGATATGGTGCGCGATTGGGGGCATGACGAATCCATGCGGCTTTTGACTTTGAGCCCGCTTTCGCACCACATCGCTTGGGTGGCGGTCGGCCAATGGCTGCTGGCCGGCGGCCTGTTGATAACCGACGACCCGCCCGACGATATGAGCAAGCTCGACTGGCTGCTCGAAACCGGCGCGACCTATGTGATGGGCGTGCCGACACACGCCATCGACATTTTGGCGGAACAGCGCGCGCGTCAACTGGATCGTCTGGGGACGGTGTGCGTGTTTTACATGGCGGGCGCGCCGATCCCGCCGTCCGTCGCCGAGGCGTTCGTTGCGCAGGGGATTAAGCCGCAAAATGTGTATGGCATGACGGAGAACTCATCGCATCAGTACACGCACCCGGATGATTCGACCGATACCATTGTTGCAACATGCGGGCGCGGTGGTCCTGCCTATGAGGTGCGAATCTTCGATCCAAACGACGCGAACAAGCCGGTCTCTGCGGGCCAAGTCGGTCAAATCGGCGGTCGGGGTGCGGCCCTTATGTTGGGCTATTACGGCAACCAAGCGGCGACCGTGGAAAGTTTCAATAACGACGGCTGGTTTCTATCGGGCGATCTTGGTGTCCTTGATGCGTCTGGAAACTTGCAGATTTCAGGTCGTTTGAAGGATTTGATCATTCGTGGCGGTCGCAACATCCATCCGAGCCATATCGAGGCCTTGGCCATGCGCCACCCGGGCATCGAGAAGGTTGCCGCTTTTCCGGTCCCCGATGAGCGCTTGGGTGAGAAAGTCTGTATCGCCGTGCTCGGGAGTGTGGAGCCGGCGCCACTGCTTGAACATTTGGACGAACACGGTTTGTCGAAATACGACATGCCTGAATATTTCATTAGTATGGAAAGCTTTCCATTGACCCCGAGTGGGAAAGTTCTCAAACGCGAATTGGTTGATCTGGTTCAGTCCGGTGCGGTCTCGCCAGTGCCGATCCGCTTCGAAGCCAAGAAGGAGCGCGCCTGATGTCCATCGAACTTACGCGGCGCGACGAGTTCGCGGTGATTACGCTTAATCGGCCGAAGGCGCTCAATGCGCTGTCCTTTGCCATCATTGAATCACTTGGCGACGCACTCGACGAGATTGCGTCTTCAGATGCGCGCGCTCTCATCATTACCGGCGCCGGAGACAAAGCTTTCTGTGCCGGCGCGGATATCAAGGAGTTGCGAAATCGCGACCTGATGGCCCAAAAACGCGGCGCGGAGCTGGGACAAGCCACATTCGCGAAGCTCGACCGCCTTCCGATGGCTTCGGTCGCGGCGATCAATGGCTACGCGTTTGGTGGTGGGTTGGAACTTGCGATGGCGTGCAGCTTTCGGCTTGCCGTACCAACCGCGAAGATGGGGCAACCCGAGATCAAGCTTGGTTTAGTTCCCGGCTATGGCGGTACACAGCGCTTGCCGCGTTTGATTGGCGAGGCGCGGGCGCTTGAGATCATCATGACCGGCCGCACCGTGGATGCCGCGGAAGCCGAACGTATTGGCTTGGTCAATCGGTTGATCGAAGGCGATCCAATTGAAGCGGCGATCGCGTTCGCGCGCGAGTTCTCCACGTTCAGTCTTCCGGCGCTCGGTTTCGCGCGTGACGCGGTGACGCGCGCGCTCGATGCCCCCATCCACGAAGGCTTGAAGATCGAAGCTGATCTTTCGACGCTCGCGTTCCAGACTTCCGACGCTGCGGAGGGGATGGCGGCGTTCGAGGAGAAACGCACGCCGGTGTTTCGCGATGCCTGACGGTTCAATCATTGTCACCGGCGCCAGCAAAGGCATTGGGGCTGCCATTGTCGAAGCGCTACACACGCGCGGTAAGACGGTGTTCAGTCTTTCGCGCAGCGGCACCAGTCCCGTTGGATACGCGCTCCAATGCGATATGACGGATGAGAGCGCCGTGCAAAAGGCGTTTGCGGAGATTGCGCAGAATGGACCGATTGAGGGATTGGTGAATAATGCGGGCGTTCACCTGGGCAGTCCGTCGAAATCGCTGCCGACGGCTGAGTACGAGGAAGTTATGACGCTCAACGCGACGGCGGTCATGGTGGGGTGTCGCGAAGTGTACCCGCACCTGACCGGCGGCGGCAGTATCATCAACATCGGATCATTTTTCGACCGTATGGGTGTCCCGAACAATCTCGCTTATTGCGCGTCGAAGGCGGCGGTCGGCGCAATAACCCGCTGTTTGGCGACGGAGTGGGCGGCGGACAAAATCCGCGTGATCAATGTCGCGCCCGGTTACATCGAAACCGATCTGAATCGTGAGCATTTATCCCGCGACAAAGTGCGGACGTGGCTCAAGAGCCGTATTCCCGTCGGCCGTCCCGGCACGCCGGAGGAAGTTGCGCGTTTGGTGACCGCCTTGATCGTCGAGGACATTCCGTTTCTCACTGGTGAAACGATCTATCTCGATGGCGGCCACGGGGCGAACCACTGATGGATTTATTTGAACAACTTGAGCGCCGCCGCGACTGGGCCGAAGACGAGCGCATGATCGTCGACACCGTGCGCCGCCTGGCGGACGAAGTGATCGCACCGCGCGCTGAGGCCTATGACCGTAGCGGCGACTTCCCGTGGGATAATGTCAAAGCGCTCAATGACCTCGGATTGAACGGCATTTTTGTCCCCGAGGCCTATGGCGGCTCGCCGATGTCGTACCGGGTTTATCTCGCCTGCGTTCAAGCCGTATCGGCGGCGTGCGCGGCGACGGGCATTATCTATGCAACAACGTTCCACGCCTTGAAACCACTGATCGATTTTGGCGGCGAGGAACAGAAAAAGCGCTTGTTGCCGCGCATCGCCGCTGGCGGGCTGGGCGCCCTGGTGATCACCGAGGCGGACGCGGGTTCGGATGCCACGGGCATGACCACACGATTTACGCCGGATGGCGATGACGTGTTTGTCGACGGCACGAAGCTCTTCATCACCAATGGGGATGTCGCCGAACTCTTGTTGGTGTTCGGCAAATGGTCGGAGATCGATGATGCGAAGGGCGCGATTTCCGCGCTTGTCGTCGAGAGCAATACGCGGGGCCTCTCCGTCGCGCGCAAAGAAGACAAAATGGGCATTCGTGCCTCGTCGACGGTTGGTCTGTCGTTCGATGGCGCGCGCGTACCCCGCGCCAACCTGCTCGGATCGCCGGGCCAGGGGTTGGCCATCCTCCTTGCATCGCTCAACAAATCGCGACCATCCATCGCGGCGCACGCGCTCGGTATCGCCGGCGCCGCATTTCACGACATGGTCGCCTATATGAATGAGCGCAAACAATCACGCCAGCGCATCATTGATTTCCAAGGCAATCAATTTGCGCTCGCTGATATGGCGGGCGAACTTGCCATGTGCGGAGCGTGGCTCGATCACGTCGCCGCCTTAATTGAAGGCGGCGTTGACGATTTTGGCGTCGAGGCGTCCATCGCGAAATTGCGCGCATCCGACTTGGCCATGAAGATTGCGACCGAAGCGGTGCAAATGCATGGCGGCTACGGATTTTGCAAGGACTACCGCGTCGAGCGTCTCATGCGGGACGCTAAAATTACGCAGATTTGGGAAGGCACGAATCAAATTCATCGGCAATTGATCGGACGGAGTTTTCGACGCAAATGACGAATCGAATCCAGACGGTCGGCGTGGCAGGGGGCGGCGGTACCATGGGGGCCGGCATCGCCATCGTTGCGGCACGCGCCGGATTCAAGACCGTGGTTTACGACACCAACCGCGATGCGTTGGATGCGGCCTTCGATCAAACGCGCGGCTTTTTCGAGAAGTCGGTCGCCCGGGGCAAGATTCCGGCCGAACAGCTTGACGACATATTGGCGACTTATGTTCTGACCACCGAGCTCGACGATTTCGCCGAATGCGATCTGGTCATCGAGGCGGTTTTCGAGGATTTGCCGACCAAGCAAACGCTCTTTCGCGCGCTCAACACGATTTGTCCGCCACACACGCTGTTCGCGTCGAACACCTCGACTTTGTCGATCACCGAAATCGCCTCAGGTTGCGGACGCGAGGACAAAGTGGTCGGCATGCATTTCTGTCTACCGGCCCAATTGATGAAGTTGATCGAAATGTCGCCGGGCCTGAACACGTCGGATGATGCTTTCGCGGCGGCTTGGGCCTGGACGGAAGCCTGCGGCCAGACGCCGGTCAAAACGCAAGACAAGCCAGGTTTTATCCTGAACGCCCTGCTCGTGCCGTTCAACAATGACGTGATCCGGGCGGTTGAAGCCGGTGTCGCGACGCCGGAGGCCATCGATACGGCGATCAAAACGGGCTTGGGCTATCGCATGGGCCCCTGTGAGCTCATCGATCTGATTGGGCTCGATACACAGGTTCGGCTTTGCGAAGCATTTTATCCCGTCACACATGATCCGCGCGCCGCCGCCCCGCCGTTGCTGCGGCGCATGGTGGCGGCTGGACATCTGGGACGAAAATCCGGGCGTGGCTTCTATGATTACGACGATGGCGCGATGTTTGGGGGTTGATCATGCGTTTTCAGATAATATTGGATGGTGAAAGCCGATCCTTTCCAAAGGACGATCCGTTCCTCGCCATGGCGTCTGATGACGGTGAGGTGGCTATCTATTTGGGCGCCCCGCACAAACCGGACGATGAAAAGGCGGCCATTCTGGTGGAACTCGGCACTGAATGCTTGGGAGTACACACGGGTGAATCCATGGGGGAGGAGGGTTCGAACGTACTCGGTTTTGCGCGCTACAGGAACGGCACGGACGCACCATCCGACCTAGTCGAACTTGTGACGCAACCAAGATCCGAGCCCGAGGCCATCGCCGCAGCAAAAGCGGTTTTTGAGTCGGCGGGATTCACCGTTGCAATATGTAGCGATAAAGCCGGCCGTATCATCGATCGGCTGGTGCGCCCGAAATACAACGATGCGCTCCGGCTGTTGGACGAAGGCTTGGCGAGTGCGGCCGATATGGATCTGACCTGCCGACTTGGACTCGGGTATCGGGATGGTCCGATCGAGCGGGTCGAGCGGGGCGGCCTTGCGCACCACTACGATGCGTCGCAGGCTTTGTTTGAAGTCTACGGTACGCCGGCTTTTGCGCCCGCACGACGGGCGGTGGTCGCGAAACGACGTGCGGAGCCAATGCAATGACCGCGGTGGTGACGGGCGGCGCGAGCGGCATCGGTGAAGCCTGTGTGCGCCGGCTCGCCGCGGAGGGGCACTCGGTCGCGATTTTGGACATGGGCGTGGAGCGCGGCAACGATGTCGTGAGAGATTTAACCGAGGCCGGGCACAGCGCCCACATGTTCGCGTGCGACGTATCCGACTGTTCAAAAATGGAGAGCCTCGCCGAACAAATTGAAAGCGAACTCGGGCCGGTCGAGATCTTGATTCCCGCCGCAGGCATTCTGGAAAACTCCGGCAGCGTCCTCGACATGGATGTCGAGGCCCACGACCGTTTGTGGCAGGTGAACTATCATGGCAGCTTGCACACAGCGCGGGCTTTTGGCCGAACCATGATGGGGCGCGGGCGCGGCTCGATCGTTTTCATTGGTTCGACCAACAGCTTTGCGCCGTTTCCGCTGCCCGCCTACAGTCCGAGCAAATTTGCAATTCTTCGCTTGATGCAAATGCTCGCGATCGAGTTCGGTCGAAAAGGTGTGCGCGTCAACGGTGTCGCGCCCACCTACACACTAACCCCTGCGCTCAAGGCACGGATCGAAAGTGGCGAGCGCGACCTCGAAGTCATCAAGAAATCCGGCGCCATCGATATCGTGGTTGAGCCGCGCCACGTGGCCGATGCGGTCCATTTTCTATGCTCCGATCAAGCCGCCGCCATTACAGGCGTGATGCTCCCCGTTGACGCCGGTTGGATGGCCGCGACCTTATATCGTTCCTACGCCGGTGGGGTCCCCTGGAGCGATACCTGACACGAGTGGTCTGTCCCGTGGCGCTAACGCCGGCTGTTTCGTTCCCAAAACACGCCATCTTCGTAACCTTGAATCGCACGCTCGGTCTCGGCGCGCTGGAGTCGCTTCGCGGCAAGCAGGGCATATTGCTCGTCGATTTCGATGCCGATGTAACGTCTACCGAGTTTTTTCGCGACGACGGCGCTGGTGCCGGAACCGAGAAATGGGTCCAGAACCACATCACCGGGATAGCTGCTCGCCAGAACCAACTTTGCGATGAGCTTTTCCGGTTTTTGCGTCGGGTGCTCGGTATTTTCCGGCATTGACCAGAACGGTACGGTGACGTCCGTCCAGATATTAGACGGGTGAGTGTCGCGCACTTTGCTACCTTCGGTTTCGCGCCAATCTTTCGGTGTGCCCTCAGCCGCGCGATAGGGCGCGATTACGCGACGGCGAAGTTTCACGGAGTCGACATTGAACGCATAGTTTTCGCCGACCGTACAAAACCAAATGTCTTCGCAATTGTTCTTCCAGTTGGTTTTTGCGCCGCGACCCTTTTCGCGTTCCCAAGTGATGCGGTTGCGAACATGAAGCCGGTCGTCCGCCGCTGCATGGATCGCCGCACTGCTTTGCCAATCGCCGCAGATATAGACCGATGCAGTCGGTTTGAGCATCGGGCGCGCCGCGTCAAGAACTGTGCCGAGCCACGCGCTATATGTATTGAGCGAACGTTTGGCGTGGACATGTTCACCGAAGCGCTTGCTGCGATTGTAGGGTGGGTCGAGAACCAGGAGGTCGACGATCCCACGCGGAAGATTTCGCATGACAGAAAGGCAGTCTCCGACGATCACCTGATCGAGCTGGTTCTCGGCTTCGTCGTCGCAAAGGTGCGCCGGATTTGCCAGGTCAGCCCTTAGCGCCGCCACTTCCGATGGGTCAACACGCAAGGTTCGGTTCCGCGTTGCCTTGGGTGCCACATGGCTATCGGGGTCAACAGGTCCTTCGTTCGCAGTATCGCGTGGCACGTCGTAGGTCCGCCGTGGAAAGGGTTGGGGCGCGAAAATTAGCACGATTCCGTGAACATGGCGCGGTTTGCGTGCCGAGGCACGACAACGTGTGAACTACTTCACAACGGCAGCGTGAGACGTCTCACTGCCGCCGCCTAATTCCTGTGTTCCTATGATGTTACGAAATTCCGCGTGACGTTTAGGAGCGAACCCATGACCAAACAGAATAGCTTTCACATGGGCTTTATTGGTCTGGTGGTTTTGGTCACGGTTTTCATCAGCGTGGCCGCCCAGATGGCCCAAGCCTGCCCGGAAATCATCGTCGATCCCAAGTCGGGAATCGCGATTTCGCAGCCCGATCTCAAGGCGGCGCTGGCGGAGATTGAAGGCCGCGTAGCGATGGCCTCCATTCGCTAGCCCATCGAATTGCCACCGGTGCCGTCCCCGCCGGCACTGGTGGCACATTAGTCCGATCGGACAAGTTCCAATCCCAGTTCCAACTATTCGCCTTCGTACGAAATGGTGGCGACGGCGCGCGCCACTTTTGCCGCGTCCCAAACGGCCACAGGATAAGGCTCCGAGGGTGCGACGATCGTAACGCCTTCGCCCGGGCGCAATGTGGTGACGCCGACATCGGTGCTGACGGTTACGGTGCCATCGAGCGCCAGGACACCATATCCGTCGTCGATTTCACCGCCCCACACCGTCGTGCCGCGAATCCCAATGATCGCGACGGGCGTGTGGATCTCGATATTGTTTTGCGCCGCTTCTGCCATATCCTCCACCGCGAGCAAGAATGCACCGGCGACATTGCGCAGCACGACCGTGCGGTCCGCAGCCTCAGGATCGTAGATGAAACGGTCGACCACCATGGTGGCGTTTTCGCCGAGGGTCAGGGTGGAATCGTCCTGAAACCGGCTGGTCATGCGCGCGCCGGACCCCGTTTGTAACGCGTCTTCAAACAAGACGGGCGCGGACAATGTGAGATTTCGCTCATCGCCGTCATAGGTTGCGGTCGCACGTTTTTGCAGCCGCTCTACGGCGCCAATTTCAAGCCGTGCAGTTTCCGCCAAGCTGGGTGGCGCCGCCAAAGCGGTCCAAGCGGCGGCGGCAGCGAGCGTCGCTATCGCGTGTTTCATGGTCCTAATCCTCCGGCCGTCACTTTCGGCTCTTTCTGGGCCAAAATACATGGAGCCTCCCAGAAGGTTAGGGAAGCGCCCGTACGGGTGCAAATCGCCGAAGGTGAAGCTAGGCTGTGCGGCCCGCCATAGCAGTGAAGCCCTTCACAATGAGCCAAGCTCCTAAGATTTCAGGTATTTATCCAATGCTTTACGCGTATTTCGATGCGCAGGGGGCGTTGGACGAGGGCATGATCGCCCGCCAAGTTGAAGCCATCGTGCACAGCGGGGCACACGGCATTGCAGCACTCGGCCTTGCGAGCGAGGTCAACAAGCTGGACACGACGGAACGGCGGATCTTCTTAGAGGCTGTCTCGGATGCGTTGGTCGGACGCTTGCCGCTCGCCGTCACGATCGCGGAGCCGAGCATCGCGGGGCAAGTCTCATTTGGGCGCGCGGCGATCGGATGCGGCGCGCATTGGTTAATTCTGCAACCGCCGCCGGTCACCGGTTTGACGGAAACGGATCTGGTCCGGTTCTTCGGCGCCATCGCGGACGATCTGTCCGTGCCGGTAGCAATCCAAAATGCGCCACAATTCCTCGGGTCGGGTTTGAGCATCGACGCGTTGGCGACATTGCAGCGCAATCACCCCAATGTCTCGCTGCTCAAAGCAGAGGGGCCACCAACCTATGTGGATCGCTTAATCCGAGAAACCGAAGGTTCGTTCCAAGTCTTCAACGGACGCGCGGGTATGGAATTGATCGAGTCGCTCCGTGTTGGCTGCGCGGGTCTGATTCCGGGCGCCGAGACCGCGGATGTTCAGGCGGCGATCTTCGACCAAGTGCGCGGCGGGAAGGAAGAGGAGGCCGCGCGCGATTTTCAATCGCTTCTGCCATTGCTGGTCTTTCTAATGGAATCGATTCCGCATCTTCTGTGCTATGGCAAGCGATTGGCGGCGCGCCGCATGTCGTTGGGTGAAGTTTACGACCGGCCGCCATCTCAAGCGCCGACGCCCTATGGCTTGGACCTGCTTGCACGGCTGTCGGCGGACCTTGGACGTATTGAGTTTTGAGTGTCGACGGAGGTGATTGCTGTCGAACGCCCTGACGCGTTTGTCAATCAGACTTGGTCATTGATCCGCCATGGAAATGCGGAGAGGCATTTCGGTGACCGGTCTGTCTTCCGCCGCGCCCGGCGCCATTTTGCTCATTCGTTCGCAGGCGCGCCCATACATGGCGGATAGCGGGGCCGCGGTCAGCCCATGCAATAAGACGCTTAAGGTCACGGTGGTTACGACGACGGTAAGCAGTGGGCCGCTTTCGATCATCAATTTCTCGAGCACCAGCAAGGCAAATAGAATCGAGGCCAAGCCGCGTGGTCCAAACCAACCGAGGAACAAGATGCTTGGAGCCATCAATTTGCTGCCGACCAAGCTCAGCGCCACGGGTATCATGCGGATCACGGTCAGGCTGAGTAGCGCGTAGGCAATGACAGGCCAACTCATATGCGCGATCGCTTCGGGCACCATGGCGACACCAAAGACAAGGAATGTGAGTAAGGCAAGCAACTGCCCTTCGGTTTCGCCGAACTCATGCAGACGCGGGCAAACGTCACGCGCGGTGTTGCCCATGGCGAGGCCGGCGCAGAATGCTGCGATGAAACCATTGCCATGCACCAGCTCCGCGCCGGCAAAAGCGAGCAGCGCCAGGCCCAACGCGGATAGTTTTAAGAAGGAGCCATCGACCCAACCGGCCTTGGCGGCGCGTTGCACCAAGCCGCCGCCAAGCCATCCGACGGCTATCCCGACCAATGGCCCCAAGACGATTTGCAGGGCGACGAACTGCGCCCAGTCGAGGCCGCTTCGGCCGCCTTCGCCCGCGCCCGCTTCGACCGCGGCGAGCGACGCGAGAATCAGCACCACTGGGAGAGCGATGCCATCGTTCAAGCCGCTTTCAATATTGAGTGCTTGGCGAATGCGCGGTGGCACTTTCGGGTGGCCGACCACGGATTGGGCGAGTGCCGCATCCGTCGGCGCGAGCACCGCCGCCAGCGCCGCGACATGCCACAGCCCCATCTCCGGAAAGAGCACCAGGCCGACCACCGCTCCGGCGGCCACAGTCAGAGGCAGCCCAATCACCAGCATTCGCACGGGCAAATCATGCTGTCGCCGTACCACGGCGAGATCGATGCGCGAGGCGTCGGTAAACAACACAAGCACGAGCGTGAGTTCGGCCAAGGCATGGATTATGCCGTGTTCCAAATCGTAACCGACAAGATCGAAGCCGATTGGACCCAAGACCATGCCGAACGCGACGAAGGCCAATGGTGGCGTCAAAATACCGGCTTGGGCGCGCCGCGAGACAAGGCCAAACGCGAGGATCGCCACGGCCACGGCGACAAGTGCGGTGAGTTGCGCCATCGATTACGGCCCGCCGTTTGCTTCGCGAATTAGGTCGCGCGCAGGGCGCGACGGGCGACGTAGCCGTGCGTTCCGTAGGGTGCATGAGCGATTGCCTTGTCGCGAAACGCCGACCAACTGTCATAGATGCGACGGCTTAACTCGTCCTCACTCGCCACTTCAGCGACGACGTCCGCGGACACGGCGAGCAGGCGATTGGTGACGTCCTCCGAAAAGTGGCGAAGGTCGACCTCGTGGCGCGTGATCAACGCGTGGAGCGCTTCGGCGTTGCCATAGGCCATCTCCGCCGGCAGGCGAGCGGCCTCGTTGCCGGCCGCCTGTCGGACGATCGCTTGGAGATCGCCCGACAATGCGTCGTAGGCTCGCGCGTTGACGCTGAGCGGATTGGCCGGCCCCGGTTCGTGAACGCCGGGACCATAGTAATATTTCGCCGCCTTATGGAGGCCGAACGCGAGGTCGGCATAGGGCGCGATCCACTCCGCCGCCTCGATCACGCCGGTCTGTAGCGAGGGCAAAATCTCGCCGCCCGAGACATTGACCGTGGTCGCGCCGAGGCGTGTCAGGACCTCCGCGCCGAGACCGGGGATGCGCATGCGCAGGCCGTCAAAATCTTCCGGCGCGTTGATCTCTCTGTTGTACCAGCCGCCCATATTGGTGCCGCTATTGCCGGCAACGAACGCCTTGAGTCCGAACGCGCCGTATAGTTCGTCCCACAAAGCTTGACCGCCACCGTGATAGATCCAGGCATTGTGCTCTTCCGGTGTGAGGCCGCCCGGCACCGAACAGAAAAAAGCCGTCGCCGGGTGTTTGGCGGTCCAGATGTAAGGCGCTTCATGCATGCATTCCGCCGTGCCGTCGCGCACCGCGTCGAAGGCTTCGTAAGCCGGGACCAACTCGCCGGCGCCGAACACCTTGACCGTCATGCGGCCGTCGGACATCGCGTTGATCGACTCGGCGATGCGCTGAGAGCCGGTGCCGAGCCCCGGAAAATTTCGCGGCCACAAAGTCACCATTTTCCATTCGATGCGGCCTTGTGCGATCGCGGGCGCGGCAAGTGTCGCCGCGCCGGCACCCGCCGCGGCGGCTTTGAGAAAAGTACGGCGTTTTATACTCATCAATCGGACCTTTCCGGTTCGGCGGCGCGGTACCAGTCGGCGATTTGGCTGCCGGTCATGAAGATCACATCATCTCGTGCCATAAGAAGATCAAGCGTCTTGGCGAGATACCCGATGCGGTGCGGCACACCAATCAAATGCGGGTGCAACCCGATGGGGAGCACACGCGGCGACATTTCCAGTTCATGATTAAAAGCGTCTAGCGTGTCACGCAGCCGTTGATAGATTTCCGGCGAGCTGTGCTTCTCCACCGCATAGATCACACTGTCATTGATCTCGACATTATATGGCATGGCAATCATCGGCCCGTGCTTGGTGGACATCCAGCACGGCAAATCATCGAGCACCCAGTCGCAGACATAGTCGATGCCGGCGGCTTTGAGCAGGTCGGGCGTCGCTTCGGTTTCGCGCAACCCGGGGCCAAGCCAGCCACGCACCGGTGTGCCCGTGAAGGATGAAAGAATTTCCAGCGCGCGCTTGATCAGCCCTGCTTCGTCATCGCCATCCTGTATCGATCGTTGATGCAAACCATGGCCGATAAACTCCCAGCCAGCGTCGCGCATGGCTTCGGAACAAGACGGATAAGCCTCGATCACGCCCGCATTGATGCTCGTGCTGGCGGGAAGACCGCGCTCGCCGAGCATGTCGAGAAGGCGCGGCATGCCGCACCGCATGCCATATTCGGCCCAGGAAAAATTGGGCACGTCGGGAACCTGTTCAGCCCCATGTGGCGCGGGAATGATCTTGCGGGGCATGGCATGGTCGAAACGCCAATGCTCGACATTGACGACCAAGTGGACGATCAGCGGCTTGCCGTCGGGCGCGGGCAAGGGCGCTCGCTCCGACGACATGCGATAGGGAATTCTGGGGTTTGTCACACGCCGGCCCTCCTACCGAATTGTGCGTCGGAGGCACGGTGTCGGCCCCGATCTTCGATGCTAGGGCGGGCCCGGGGGTTACATCAAGGCGCGAAAGCGTGCGGCGTTCAGCCCCAAGTTTTGCGGGGTGGTGATTTCACCTCGACTTGAA
>JANQOH010000414.1 GCA_028289725.1 Alphaproteobacteria bacterium | reverse complement strand
CCGGCGGCGAAGTAACCAGCCGCCGGCTTCATGGCCGCAGGTTTCGCCTCGGTTTTGGCGTCGTCGGTCTTCGCCGCCGTCTTGGCTGCTGCGGCCTTTTTGCCGCCCGTCTTGATGTCGCCGATGCGCAGCACCGTGATGTCTTGGCGGTGACCCGCCTTGCGCCGGTAGTTGTGGCGGCGCTTTTTCTTGAACACAACGATCTTGTCGGCGCGGCCCTGCTCCAAAACGGTGGCCGAAACGCTGGCGCCATCGACGGTCGGTGCGCCGACGGTCACGCCCTTATCGTCCGCAACCAGCAGGACCTCGTCGAGAGAGACCGCCTTGCCCGCCTCGCCGGCGAGCTTTTCGACCTCGATCACATCGTTTTTGGCGACTTTATATTGCTTGCCGCCGGTCTTGATGACTGCGTACATCACACGCTCCAAGGGCGCGGGAGTCAGGGCTGCCGCGGAATTCGGAAAGCGCGGACTATAGCGATCGCACCCCGGCTGTCAATCGCATCTAAGCGTCTCCCGGCCGAGTTTAGAGGACCCCTGTGCGCGCACTGCGACACCCGATATGGTGCGGCCGCGACCGACCGACCAGGAGGACTGAAGAATGACCACGCAATCCGCCGCGTCCATGAGCGGTTCCGGGGCCTTGGCGGGGCTGAAAGTGGTGGATTTGACCCGGATTCTGGCCGGTCCCTATTGCACCCAGATGTTCGGCGATCACGGCGCGGAAGTGATCAAGATCGAGCCGCCGCACGGCGACGACACGCGAACCTGGGGCCCACCCTTCAAGGACGGCCAGAGCGCCTACTTTTCGGGCGTAAACCGTAACAAACGCAGCCTCGGCCTCGATCTCTCAAGCGAAGCCGGTCGCGCGGTGCTGTTTCGTTTACTCGAGGGCGCCGACGTCCTGATCGAGAACTTCAAGGCCGGCCAGATGGAGAAGTGGGATCTCGGCTACGAACAAACCCTGAAAGCGCGGTTCCCGAAGCTCATTTACGCGCAAATCACCGGCTATGGCTCCACCGGACCGATGGCGGGCATGCCGGGGTTCGATGCGGTCGCTCAGGTCATGAGCGGTTTGGCCAGCATTAACGGCGCAGCAGATGGTCCGCCGTTTCGGCTGGGCGTGCCGATGAGCGATATCGCAACCGGGCTTTATGCCGGCCTCGCGATTCTTATGGCCCTACAGGAACGTGCGCGCTCCGGCGAGGGACAGAAGGTCGAAGTTTCGTTGCTCGACTGCTCGGTGAGCCTTTTGCACCCGCACGGCGCTAATTATTTAATGAGCGGCGACCGGCCGCGGCGCACCGGCAACGCGCATCCGAACATCTCGCCGTACGATATGTTCAGCACCAAGACGACGGAACTGTTCGCGGCGATCGGCAATGACCGGCAATTCCGGCGCTTCACGGCCGAGCTCGGCGCGCCGGAGCTGGCTGACGATCCGCGCTTTCAATCCAATGCGGACCGGGTGAACAACCGCGACGAACTGCGCGCCGCCTTGGAGCCTTTGCTCGCGGAGGCCGACGGCGTCGCGTTGTCCGAACATCTGCTGGCCCAGGGCATTCCGGCTGGCCCGGTCTTGGAGATTCCGGAGGTCATGGACCACCCGCAGATCAAGGCGCGCGAGATGGTCGTCGATCAGGGCGCGGGCCGGGTCATCGGCACGCCGATCAAAATGAGCCGCACGCCCGGCGATCCGCGCACCCCGCCGCCGCACTTCTCGGAGCATGCGCGCAAAGTCCTCGAAGACGCCGGCTATTCCGGTTCGGAGATCGCTGCGATGATTGACGCTGGGACGGTAATCACCGCCGACGAAACCGAGCCGACCTGAACGGTCGGCCTAATAGGACTTCGGCAGGCCGAGGGCGCGTTCGGCGAGGTAACAGAGCACCAACTGCTCGCTGACCGGCGCGATACGATTGATCCAAATCTCGCGCATCATGCGTTCGACGTGGAATTCGGCGGCGTACCCAAACCCGCCGTGCGTCAGCACCGAGCGTTCGCAAGCGGTGAAGCCGGCGCGGGCGCCCAGCAGCTTGGCGGCATTGGCTTCGACGCCGCAGGGTTTGCCGCTGTCATACAGGCTGGCGGCCTTAAAGGTCATCAACTCCGCTGCCTCCAATTCGGCCCAACTCTCGGCGAGCGGATGTTGTATCGCCTGATTTTGGCCGATCGGGCGGCCGAACACGACGCGCTCCTTGGCATATTGAGCAGCACGGTTTAGGGCCGCGCGGCCGATACCGATCGCTTCCGCCGCAACCAGGATGCGTTCCGGGTTCAAGCCGTGCAGCAGTAAGCCGAAGCCTTGGCCTTCGTCGCCGATGCGGTTTTCAACCGGGATTTCCAATCCGTCGATGAACAGCTCGTTGGTATCGACGGCGTGGCGGCCCATCTTGTCGATCTTGCGGACATCGACCTTTGAGCGGTCGAGATCGGCATAGAACAGACTGAGCCCGTCCACGGGGCGCGCGGTGTCGTCGAGGCTCGTTGTCCGCGCCAGTAACAGCACCTTGTCCGCTTCCTGCGCGGTCGACGTCCATACCTTGCGCCCATCGACGATGTAGCGGTCGCCGTTGCGCACCGCGCGCGTCGTGATGCGCGTGGTGTCCAGGCCGACATTGGGTTCGGTGACCGCGAAGCACGCGCGCTCCTTGCCGGCGATCAGGGGCGGCAGGAAGCGGCGCTTTTGCTCCTCGGTTCCGAAGACAACGATGGGGTTGGGGCCGAAGATGT
>JANQOH010000413.1 GCA_028289725.1 Alphaproteobacteria bacterium | reverse complement strand
GCATCTTCGTACCGCGCATAGCTGGAGCCAGTATCATTCGCGTAGTTGTTGACCAACCGGCCGCCATGGGTGCCCGATGGATAAGGCGTGTCGGCGTACCGGCGGCCGGCCAATTCGGCGCTTGGACCAACTACGCCAACACGCCTTATCCATCGGGCACCCATGGCGGCCGGTTGGTCAACAACTACGCGAATGATACTGGCTCCAGCTATGCGCGGTACGAAGATGCTGGCACCATGCCGGCGGGCGCCGTGCTGGCCAAGGACAGCTTCTCGGTCAACAAGAAGGGTCAGGTGGTCATCGGCCCGCTGTTCTTGATGACGAAGATGGATGCTGGCTTCAACGCCGACACACTTGATTGGCAATATCAGATGGTCATGCCGGACGGCTCTGTGTTTGGCACGACGAACGGGCCGGGTTCCGCCAAAGTCCAGTTCTGCGCCGATTGCCACAACGCGGTTAGCGCGCAAGACGCCATGTGGCTTTTGCCGGATGAGTATCGGCGGTAACGAAACGGTAGTTGAACCGACCTCCCGCTAAAGGCTACGGCGGGGACGAGTTGGACGGCGGCCCGCCACACCCGCCGTTCAAGAGGAACGGTCCACAAGGGTCGTTCCTCAGCGCCTCGGGGCGGTGACCTTAGGTCGCCGCCCCATTCGTATCTATTGCCTGCGTTTCCCGTGAATATGGGCGGACCAAATTTGGGTTCTTCGCCTTAAAGACGGTGACGGCGCTGGCGACTTAGCTCGCTTTTTCCCACCTGTTGCGGATGGCGGCACGCTTTACGAAGATGTATGGCTCTCATTGCGGCTTGATCGTGTCAATGTTGCATGACGGTCTGATCAAGGCATGAACTCTGTGTGGCCTGGTGGTGCGAGGAAAAGTATGAAACGGCGAAATTGGACATTGTGGGTCGCGATCGCGACGGCTATCTGGGCTGTGCCTGCGCTCGCCGCGCCCGAGGTGGACGCCGACGAACTAAGACGCATCAAAAATGTTGCGGTGGATTTTCAGGTCGAGCGCGACTTGTCGGAGGAGTGTGTGGGCAGCGTCACCGCTCTGAGAGATCTGGTGAAACTCATCGTGACCACATCGCGCATTCCCGTTCTTAAGGACGCGGCTGACGCCACTCACATCGTCACATGGAAATTCCGAAGCCAGGTGGTCGGCGCGTCTGACGGCGGCGCGGTTGCGTCGTGCGAGACAATTGGGGAGCTGGACGTTCGCCGCACGGACGCCGACGACGCATCGGTTAGCAAGATCGTTGCGTTCGAAAGCAGTTTCCACACTGATGAGGGTACCAAGCGCCAAATTCGCAGCGCTGTCCGAACCAGCGTCAGCCGAAATACTTCGACGTTTGTTCGGGAGGTTTTGAAGGCGCAGCAGGCTGGCGAATAGCGCTTCTCGCGTTAGCGGCCAGCCACAGAAAATTCGAGACTCAACCCGCAGCGGCTTGCGGAGACATGGGCGCGCTCCTCAGCCGGTCCGCGCGTTTGCGCCGGGCGACAAGCGGTGGACAGACGGTGTTATCCGAATAGTCGACCTGACAGTCGAGGCATTGGAAACACTCGTTCATATCAATCGCGCCGTCGATCTTGATCGCGCCGACCGGGCATGAGGCGCGGCAAACCTGACACGGGTTGCCGCATTCCGGCCGGCGTTTCAGCCAATCGAGCAGGTGAAAGCGGCCAAGTATCGCCAGCGCGCCGCCGAGCGGACACAAGAAGCGGCAGAAAAACCGTTCGATTGTCAGACCAATCGCCAACAAGATTCCGGCGTAAAGCAGATAAGGCCAACTTCGATCGAAACCGACCACAATCGCAGTCTTGAACGGCTCGATTTCGGCGGCCTTCGACGCCGCGTCCATCGAAAACGGCGCGAGACCGAAGACGACGAACACCGCGACATATTTGAGTGCCCACAAACGCTCCTGGACGGTTTCCGGCACCGTGATTTGCGGCACCTTTAGCCATTGCGCGATCTTGGCAAGGATCTCCTGAAATGCGCCGAACGGGCAAAGCCAACCGCAAAAGACGCCACGGCCCCACAAGATGAGGGTAATCCCGACATAGACCGACAGAATGAAGATCAGCGGGTCGAGCAAAAACAACACCGGGTCCAAGTCGCTAACGGCGGCCTGGATGTAGGTGATGATGTTGATGCTGGTGAGCTGGGCGTCTTTAAGCCAACCAAGCCACACCAATATCACCGCCAGGAAACCGAAGCGGACCCAAGCGTGAATCCTGCGATTGCTCACATAATTGTTCTGAAACACGAGCAGCAAGGTCAGAAATGCCAACAATGCACCTAAGATCGCGATATCGACCCGCCGCTCGAGCCAGATCGTCTGCCACTCATTGAGTGTGCTTTCCCGGACCAGTCCGAAAAGCGCATAGACCGGCTCTCGGAACCCGGCCTCCTCGAGCGCGAATGCGTCGCCGAGGACGAAGGCCGCCGGAATACGGTAGGGGATTTCGATGTAAGCCGGCTCAGTTCCTGCCGGTGCGCCGACAGCGTTCGGACCGATTTCGATCCGCAGCGCCCAAGTCTCGAACGGATCAAATCCGTGGCGCGGGCGCATTCGGAAAAGCTCTTGCTCCTTGAACCGCGGCGCGCCATGAACCCGCACGGCGTTGTGCTTCAACATCTTGTCGCGCGTGAGCCGAATGGTCTTATCGTTCTGGACGATCGCAATGCGCTCAAAATTGCTCAGATTGTTCGATTGCGACTGGCCGGACCCCAAGACCTGATAGTCACCAAACGCCGCGACCAAGATGATGTGATCGCCGAGGCTGACCTGGGTCATATTGAAATTGTGCCAACGCTGGCCGTACACATTTCGACCAATGCCGTCCGGCGTGACCATCCCGGTATAGACTTCGAAAAAGGTGTCGTCCGCTGGACGCGCCCGGAATGCGGACAAATCCACGTCAGCCGGAAAGGCAGCCACGACATCAGCGTTCGTGATGGTCGCGCGCGCGATGTCCCCGGTCTCGACCAACTCACGCCATCGTCGGTCCTCGCGGGCGACAACTCTGTCCGCGCTGTTGGCTGCGGCGAGATTGCCGGTTGGCGACGCCACCGAAGGCCCCTCGCCCCCCGAAAATGATCCGCCCAGGTCGATCGACAATCCGGCTTCATTGGTTCGCGCTTGGACCACGCCGTTTGTGATGGCCATTTTTCGCGCGGAAGCGAACGCCGCGCTTCTCATGAGTTTCGATGTCACTGTGGCGCCTGAAACGGCATCGATGGCCGCGCGTTCCGTGGCTCTCGTCGCGCGCATGGTCGGCAGGTTCTTCAGCCGGTCGAGAAAGGTTTGAAGCAGGTCGCCACGGATCATGCTCGGGCCGATAATGGGCTCGTAATGCTCGAGCAGCACGATGCCTTTAAGGTCCGCCTTGAGATCAATTCCGACAAGTAGATCAAAAGGCTCGCCCGCGAACCCTGTGGACCGCACAGTGTTGTGGGTCGACATCAGATAGCCGACCACTTCGCCGCCGATCAGCACGGGGGCGGATGGCGGGTCACCGACGATTTCGCCGATGCCTTCCGCGCCGGGAAACGCTTCCTGGAGAACCTCGGGCGTAATCCGGGTGCCGAGCGGATCTTCCATGCCGGCGGAAGCGGGCAAGGCAGACCAAGCCAAAATTAGGCCGAGCCACATGAAAGCGCGCACGAAATCCGATCCCCGCTTCACCGAATGGCAGATTGCCATGCGAGTCCCCGTTGAAGCCATATCTGCGAGAAGTCCACACGAACTGCCCGCGCCACCGCCGATAAACGCTTGAAAAATAACAAAATCGACCGTTTAGCGGGAGCGGCGCCGGATGTTAACCGGCAATTCGCGGAATTGATAGATGGTCTTACGATGTGGTTGTGCCCGCGGCGTGAAGCTTAAGACCCGCATAAATGCAGTGGTTGACCGGCGTGGGGATACCCGCTTTACGACCTAAGCGAACGATCGCGCCGTTCAGCCAATCGATTTCAAGCGGCTTGCCATGTGTAAGATCGTAGAGGGTCGAAGACGTCATTTCGGCCGGCACGCGGTCATAGAGGAACATGGGATCGGACACCACGTCGTCCGGCATCTTGACACCGCGAGCGGTGGCCAATGCGATCACCTCCCGTGCTGCTTGCTCGAGCATGGATCGGCAATCCGGATCCTCGCGGATCGGCCCGATCGGCATGCGCGTCAGGGCGGTCATGCCGTTGTGCGGGCAAAGCGCGGTGAATTTGGTCCAGATCGCGGCGTGGACATCGTCGGTCAATTCGACGTCAATTTGTGCCGTTTCGCACGCCTCAAGAAATGCTTCGCACCGTGCGGACCGACGCCCATCAAGCTCGCCAAAAATGATGCGCGCCAAGGGTGTCAGGTGCTGAATGCGGCCAGGGGCTTCGATCAGCGACAGGATGTAGCAGAGTCCGCCAACGACGTGATCGGAACCGACAATGTCCGCCAACCGATCCTCGTTTTCGACCCCGTTCTGAATCGTGATCACGGCGGTGTCCGGGCCCAGCATGTCCTTCGCCAGCAAGCCGGCCTGATCTGTGTGATTGCTTTTCACCGTGACGAGAACGACATCAACTGGTCCGACGCCGCGTGCATCGGGTTGGCAATGCACGTCCGGCAGCGCGATGTCACCAAGTTGGCTGGTGACGGTTAAACCGCTTGCCCGCATCGCTGCGCCGTGCTCGCCGCGCTGGATAAAAACGACATCCGCGCCGGACGCCTGGAGGCGCGCGCCAAAATAGCCGCCGACACCGCCGGCCCCAATCACTGCAATTTTCATTATTTGTCCTTCGATGAAATCTTGTGGCCCAAGAGAACCAATTCGCGCCCTTCCACGCGGCGCGCGGACACCAATTCATAGCCAAGACGCTCATAAAATGCACGATTTCGTGCGCCCGCCGCCGTGACCAAATGGACACCAGTGCATCGCCGCGCGGCGCACAGGGACTCGAATGTCTCGACCAAGGACGCTCCCACGCCGCCGCTGCGATGGTCCGGATGGATATTGACGTGCAGGTGCGCCGGGTAAGCTGCGTAGCAATATTCGAACGCCTGGTAATAGAACAAGTCACGGTAAAGCGGTTGTGCGTCCGCTGATCGGTCACAGCCCATCAGATAACCAATCGCCGCGCCATCGGTTTCGGCCAAAAGCACTAAGTCCGGATGGTGCTCTATGTAATAGTGCGTCCAGCGTCGATAGAACGCGTCGCGGGCAGGCCCCAGCATGGTGCCGCCGCTCGCGGAGGACAGGAAGAAGATCGCTTCAATTTGTTGCAGCGCCGCTGTCCGATCGTCCGCGTCGAGATCGGTAAGCGCGCGGATCATTCGACGGTCACGGACTTGGCCAAGTTCCGAGGTTGATCGACATCCGTCCCCTTGAACACCGCCACATGGTAAGCGAGCAATTGAACCGGTAGGGCGTAGAGGATCGGCGCCACCAAGGGATCGACCGCGGGCAATGCGATACTCTCCGACACGCGCCCGTCAAACCGCGCCGCGCCTTTTTCGTCGCTCATCAAGATCACGCGGCCGCCGCGCGCGGCGACCTCCTCGATGTTGGAAGCGGTCTTGTCGAACAAGGCATCGGACGGTGCGATCACGATGACCGGCACGCCGTCGTCGATCAACGCGATCGGGCCATGCTTGAGTTCGCCCGCCGCATAGGCCTCGGCATGAATGTAGGAGATTTCCTTCAGTTTCAACGCGCCTTCGAGCGCGATCGCGTAGGAGGTGCCGCGGCCGATATAAAGCACGTCACGGACATGCTGTATGGCGTCACCGATTTCCCGAATGCGTTCGTCATGATTAAGCACCTCGGCGGCAAGCGCGGGAACCTCTAAGAGCGCGTTCGAAAGGCGGTCTTCGTCTTTTGTCGACACAACGCCGCGTGCCCGGCCACATGCGATGGCGAGGCAGGCCAGTGTGGCGAGCTGAGTGGTGAACGCTTTGGTCGAGGCGACGCCGATTTCCGGTCCGGCCAGGGTGCGGAGCACGGCTGATGACTCGCGGTCCATGGTGGATTCCGGAACGTTCACCAATGACAGCGTTTGCTGCCCCTGGTCCTTCGCGTGCCGGAGTGCCGCCAGGGTGTCGGCGGTTTCGCCGGATTGGGAAATGAAAAGCCCAACCGTCCCCGGCGTTTGCGGCGCATCGCGGTAGCGATATTCCGACGCAATATCGAGGTCGACGGGGAGTTTTGCGAAGCGTTCGAACCAATAGCGTGCTACCAAACCGGCGTAATAGGATGTGCCGCAGGCAACGATCGACAAGCGATTGATCGCTGCCAGGTCGATTGCCAGTTCGGGCAGCACGATGCGGCGTTCCAGCGGATTGAAGAAACTATGGAGCGTGTCGCCGATTACCGTCGGTTGCTCGTGAATCTCCTTATGCATGAAGTGGCGATGGTTGCCCTTACCGATTGCCGCGCCGGTTAGGGCGGTCTCGCGCACGTCGCGCGCGGCGACCTGTCCCGTCTTGTCGTACACGACGGCGCCGGACCGCGTGATTTCGGCCCAATCGCCTTCTTCCAGGTAACAAATCTGGCGGGTCAATGGCGCAAGCGCCATGGCGTCCGACCCGAGAAACATCTCGCCGTCGCCGTACCCAATCGCAAGGGGGCTGCCGAGCCGCGCGGCGATCAGCAGATCGGGCTGATCGGCAAACAGGATGCCGAGCGCAAAAGCGCCTTCGACGCGGCCCAGCATGGTTTGTGTTGCTTGTTGCGGCGTTTGGCCATCGTCGAGCGCTTGGCTCAGCAGGTGGACGACCACTTCCGTGTCTGTCTCGGTCTCGAAGACGTGGCCACACGCCCGCAACTCGTCCCGTAGTTCTTGGAAGTTCTCGATGATGCCGTTGTGCACGACTGCGACTTTCGCATTCGCGTGTGGGTGCGCATTGTCGGTGGTCGGCATGCCGTGGGTCGCCCAGCGTGTGTGGCCGATCCCGCTGGTGCCTTCAGGCATGTCGCTGTCGATTATGTCGACCAACCGTTCGAGTTTGCCCTCAGTGCGACGACGTTCAATCGCGCCGTCGTGAAGCGTGGCGATGCCGGCGGAGTCGTAGCCGCGATATTCGAGTCTTTTCAGTCCGTCGAGCAGAAGCGGCGCGGCCTGCGCTTGCCCAAGCACGCCAATGATTCCGCACATGTGCGCTTAGCCGGTCGGCCGCGACTTGCGGCGGCGCTCTCGAAAACGCTTGGCGCCCGACGCGACCGATTTCTGATCCGCCCGCGTCACCGCCATCGCGTCGGCTTCGACGTCACGCGTGATGGTGCTTCCGGCGCCGACGATCGCGCCGTCTCCCACCTTGACCGGCGCCACTAGCGCGCTGTTCGAGCCGATAAACGCGCCCGCACCAATCTCTGTCAGGCTCTTGGTGAAGCCGTCATAGTTGCATGTGATGGTGCCCGCGCCGACATTGGCGCCCGCACCGACATGGGCGTCGCCGACATAGCTCAAATGGTTGACCTTGGCGCCGGCTTCGATTTCGGCTGCTTTAATCTCAACAAAATTGCCGATCCGCGCGCCCGCGCCCACATTCGTCCCAGGCCTCAGACGGGCGTAAGGGCCAATCCGCGCACCGTCCGCGACCGTCACGCCTTCCAAATGCGAGAACGGCAACACGTCAACGCCATCACCAATTGTCACGCCAGAACCGAACACCACGTTTGGACTGACAATCGTATCCTGCCCGATCCGCGTATCGTGACTGAACCAGACCGTCTTGGGATCGACGAGGGTCGCGCCGCCCGACAATGCCGCGGCGCGCAGCCGGTCTTGCATAACGGCCTCGGCAATAGCCAAGTCGGCGCGCGAATTGACACCCAACAATTCGTCCGCCGGCGCTTCGACCACCGCGGTATTGCGCCCCGCGGCGCGCGCCAGCGCGACAAGGTCGGTCAGGTAATACTCCCCCTTTGCGTTGGCATTGCCGAGTTGATCGAGCAACTCGAACAGGACCGTGCCGTCAACGGCCATGACACCCGAATTGCATAAGTCGATGTCGAGAGTCTCCGGATCGGCGTCGCGGGCTTCGACGATTTTTACAAGACTGCCGTCCTCAGCCAAGACGAGCCGTCCATAGGCGCCCGGATCGTCGGGCCGGAACCCTAGAACCACGACGGCGGGGTCGGCGGGACCATGTCGTGCCGCGAGCACGGCGGTCAGTGTATCGACGGTCAACAAGGGTGTGTCGCCAAACAGAATCAGCACGTCGCCCGAATGATTTCCGAGCGCGTCGCGCGCTTGCAGCACGGCGTGCCCCGTGCCGAGCTGTTCGGTTTGAACGGGCGTCGGGTGCGGTGTGACGAGGTCGGCCAGCGACGGCATGTTGGGGCCGACCACGACGATCGTCCGATCCGGTGACAAGGCGTTGGCGGTTTGCAAAACTTGAAGGATCATCGGCCGGCCGGCCAGGGGATGCATCACTTTGGGCAAGGCCGACCGCATGCGGGTGCCCTGCCCCGCCGCGAGCACGACCACCGCCAACGCCGCCCCGCCCGGACGATCCCTTGTCCCGGTCTCGGTGTGGTTCATCTTTTCAGGGTATAAGCGAGCCCTTGAAGCCGCGCAAGCAAGCCAGGAGGCCCTCAAAAACAATGCCCACGCTGACCGGCCCGATTATCTTCGACCTGGATGGCACTTTGGTCGACAGCGCCCCGGATCTTACCGAGGCACTCAATCGCGTTCTGTCCGATCAAGGCTTGCCTTCCGTCGAACTCGCCGCGGTCCGTCATATGATCGGCGATGGCGCGGTAAAGCTGATTGAGCGGGGATTCACCGCCGCCGGCCGGGCCTTCGACGGCAACTTGCCGCAAGACCTGCGTCAGGCCTTTCTTGATCATTACGAGGATTGCCTGACCGATAAGACACGCCCATTTCCGGGTGCGGTCAAAGCGCTCGAATTTCTCGCCGGCGAAGGTATCCGCATGGGTGTTTGCACAAACAAGCCGGCGGCAATGAGCGAGGTGATTCTCGAACGACTCGGCCTCGCCCGATTCTTCGACACGCTTCTCGGTGGCGACAGCCTCGCCGTCACCAAGCCGGATCCCACGCCACTCTATGCGGCGATCGAGGGCGCGGGCGGGTCGGCAGCACCCGGAAACCCCAATGGCGCGGTGATGGTGGGCGACAGTCACACCGATGTCGCGACCGCGCGCGCCGCGGGCACGCCGGTCGTCGTGGTCAGCTTCGGCTACACCCGCATCGCCCCGCGCGATCTCGGCGCCGATGCCGTGATCGACCACTACGACGAACTCGTGCCGGCGCTAAGCACGCTGAAGGTGCAGAAGCCGCAGCCGTGAAATCGGGCTATTTTGCGTTCGTGAGCGCGGTCAGTTCCTCGAACGACACGGTTTCGTCGTATATGCCCGCGCCGACTTGATACGGCGCGCTGCTGACGGACATGACATAGCTGATCTTGCGCGACGGCTCGCCACCACCGGGCCGTGGCCAGACATACTCAAGCCAGCCGCCGCCAGGTTGCTGGGCGGTCGCACAGAGTTCGAGGCCATATTGTTTACCGTTATAGTCGGTGTGTTGCTTGATATCGCCGCCCTGCCGTTCCGGAAAAGCCGGATTGGCCATGACTTCGTCGGCGTCGCAATTCACAACGAAGATATAGGTGTCCTTCCAACTGAATTCGGACGTCCGGTCGCGAATGACGTCCAATCCAGCCTCGCCCTGTGCCTCGAGCAAGGCGACGGCCTTATGCACTTTTTCGACGACCTCGTCGGGTCCGGCGGTTTGTTGATCGGCGGCGCCAAGATTGGTCGCGATACTGACGCTGGCGACGGATAGTGCGGCAATCAGTGTTGTTCTCATGGCGAACTCCATCTGAGCGCGCGAGGACGCCTGGCCCTGCAAGACCCACGCTCTCGCGCGATTGGCCCAAAACTAGACTGTCAGTCTTTGCGAATGTTGGATGTGAAGAACTTCACACGCGACGATTGGCGATCGTCTGAGATCGGCGGGACCGGATCGCGGGTCAGCGCGTGACCGCCTTATCCTCGAATGTCACGACGCGCCCGCCGTTTTCGCGCCGGACCGTGAAGACATAGGCTTCGTTCATGCCCTTCTTGCCGCTATGCGTAAAGATCAGGACGCGTTCGCCGTCGGTTCGAATATGGATGATGCCAAAATTCGTGCGCTCGAAAGCGAAAAAGCTGGGTCGCGGGTCGCCCTCATCAAGCCGGCCGGTGAACAATTTGGCGATATCCGCGCCGGTGAACGTCTGATCCTTCCGGGCCTTAAAGTACTTTTTTAGGTCGTCTCGTTTGTGGGCGTAGTCCCGCTTGCTGGAGAAGGCCGCTAGCTCGGTATTGAAGATAACGCCCGTATCCTGACGCATCGCTTTTCCGAGCGCCGCCACGAACGTCGCACGTGGGTGGATATGCTCCTTACTCGCACTTTCGTCGCCCGATGAGATGATCGCGGCCACGGGCGACATGGCCTTCAATGCCTGAAAATCGAAATCCGCCGAGCCGTGATGCGGCGCCTTCACGATCTCGGCTTCGAGGTCTTCGATGGGCAAATTCTCGCGCATCATTTTCATGGCAGGCCGGTTGAGGTCACCCGTCAGGCTGATCCGAACCGCGCCATAGGTGATGCGCATGGCGATCGAGTGACCGTTGATCGTATGGGACGCCGAAACGCTGCCGGCCTCCGCTTCGGTCAAATGCATATCCGGCGATTTCTTTGGGGCGCGGAAAAAACGCAGCCCCGTCGCCTCAGCGCCGGTCGCTGGATCGGCAATGGTCTCGGGAAATGGTCCTTGGATTTCGACCTGAACGTCATCCTGTTCCAAGAAGTCAAAGAGATGGGTTTGGTCGTTGCCGAAGCCGATGCGGCGGACTTCGATTTCGCCCCGCTTTGCCCAATGGTTCACGGTCTTGTTCCAGCGTTTGAACGGCTCGTTCAAATGCGCGTCCGACAGGTCACGCGGGTCATCATGAAGCGCGACGGCATAAAGTTCGCCGTCTGATGTCCGTGTTTCGCCGAACATCTCGGCGTCGGGCCGGCGCGATCCGTCGGACCGGCTGCTCGGCATTTTGACCAGACCGTTGTGGTAAATCCGCTTAGGCCTGAGAAACAAGCGTTTGCGCGCCGCGATGCCGCGATCGGACTCAGAGCGCTTGATGTCGTTGAGACCGTCGAAATGATCCGCGTCGCCGTGGGTCACGATAATTGCATCGACCGGCAGCGGATGCGTTGCCGTTGATCGCCGATGACGAAAGCGCGCCGCGACATGGCGGGCAAATAGCTTGTTGTCGCCGCCATCGATCAGGACGATCTTGCCGCTTGGGCTCTCCATCACCAGGCCGTCGCCTTGTTGGACGTCCACCATCGAAAATTTGAGCATGCCTTGGTCGCGTAGCTTGAGCGCGGGCACATTGCGCGCCCAACCCGTCGCACGCCCATCGAAATGGGTCAAAGCCCGCAATTGGATGAAGCCGCCTCGCTCGTTGAGCACTTCGACTTCGTCGCCGAAGGCGAGGGTCAGAAAAGTTTCGGATTCCATGTTGCGCCGCCGGCGCAGGCGCACGAAGTCATCGCCAATGAATTTCGACATCGAATCCCGACCTCTGCGAAATGCCCCATAAAAGTGCGTTCGTGCGCGTTATACACGAATCACGGGTACTGCAATAGGCCTCTCAAAGCCGAAAGTGGCTCAGCTTTCAATGAGTTGGTGCCGAAAGTAGGCGACGTTGACGATCAGGCCCGGCAACAACCATTGGAAGAGACGGCAGACTTCAATCACATCTTCCAGGGGCGCGTCGGACGTTGCGGCGTCACGAACCTGTTCGGGCGTGAGCCCTGCCGGATTTGGCATCGCGGCGGCCGATTTCACAAAGCGATCGTGAAGGTGCGAGACCATCCGCTCGTACCCGGGCGCCGCAATATGCGGCTTCAGGTCGTCCCACGCCCGCGAGAAATAGCTCGGCCATCGCGCGAGCCCGCGATAGTCGGTGTTGACGAATGGCAGACCCAAAGACGCTTTGATGTCGTCGTAGAGTGCGCGTGTCGGCGCATCGGCGTGATGAGCTTCCATCAATACGAACGGCACCGAACGGTCCGGCGCGTGGCGACCGACGATTGGCGCGGTTTGCGACTTTGGTGGCACGAAATCGCGCTCGAGCGCGAGGCGCGCAAAGGTCGCGAGCATGCAATAGGGAAAGTTGCCGTGCGAGAACGTTTCAATGAGGTCGCGAATATTGTCGATCTCGCGCGGAGCATATTCGATTGCCCGCAACCTGTCGGTCATTAGCGGCGGGCTGAGCATGGCAACGGACTGCTCGACTTCTTTTCGAAGCGCCGCGCAGGCATCGACGAAGACTCCGCTTTCGAACATCGGCGAAAGGCCGGACCAGAGCGTGGCGTAAAACGTTCTGTAATGCGCGAATGCCATTGCCACGACGCCCATCCAAGGCACCTGCATGACCCGTTTGGTATCTTCGTACAAGGCGGCTAGATCGCCCTCGGCCAAATACTCGGGCACCGGGCGGATGGCGGGAATTGGGTCGGGCTTCACCCGTTCCAGCGTTGTCATGGAGCGGTCCCTGCTCCGCCGGTGTTCTGGGTGGCGTCGATGCGGTCCTGGCGCAGCTGGGAGCGGCGGACTTTGCCCGCATCGTCCCGCAGCGAGTAATCGACAAATTCATAGGTGCGCGGGGTTTTGTAGCGTGCCAATCGTTCTTCAACGAAGGGACGCAACGCTCCTTCGTTTATGGCGCCGCCATATTCGGGCGTCGGGTAGATGATCGCATGGACGATTTGTCCCAAATCCTCGTCGGGCAAGCCGATCGCCACGGCGGTATCGACGCCCGGATGCTCCGCGAGCGCGGCCTCGACCTCGGCGGGAAAAATATTGGCGCCGCCAGAAATGATCATGTCGGTGCGACGGTCGGCGAGATAGAGATAGCCGTCTTCGTCGAGCCAACCGACATCACCGAGGGTCTCCCAACCGCCCGCCGCCGTCTTCGATTCCGCGCCGATATAGTGATAGGTGCTGCCCGGACCGCCGGCCGGCATCATATAGACCTCGCCGATCTCGCCCGGCGGACATTCCCGGCCTTGTTCGTCGAGGATCTTCACCTGCGAGTCGCGAATGCATTTGCCGACCGATCCCTTGTGCGCCAACCATTCGGTTCCGCTGATCCACGTCGCGCCGGTGCCTTCGGTGCCACCGTAGAGCTCCCAGACGCGGTCGGGCCCGAGCCAGTCGATCCACTTTTCTTTGAGCCACACCGGCATCGGCGCTGCGACATGTCCGACAATGTCGAGACTTGAAAGGTCATACGCGTTGCGCTCGGCGTCCGGCAGCCGCCAGATGCGGTGCATCATGGTCGGCACCATCATCACCCACTTGACCTTGTGCGCCGCAATCAGCCGCAACGCTTCGATAGCGTCGAAGCGCGGCATGTCGACCACGTGGTTGCCGCGAAACAGGCCGTAATGCGCACAGATGAACGGCGCGTTGTGGTACAGCGGCCCGGGATTGAGCAGACAGGCTTGGTGCGGCATGTCGAGCACGTTGTCGTCCAGATCGACGGCGGACGGATTGTGATCGACGATGATCTTGGGCCGGCCGGTGGACCCGCCGCTCGACATGGCTTTCCAGCTCTTCGCGACTTTGATCGCGATCGCATCGTCGGAGAACGCGCTTATGTTCAATGCGCGCGCCGGGGCATCTGAGCCGGGCGTTGCGACGCCATCGACGCCGACGATCAGTTTCGGTTCGGCCAGCGCGACGATGTCATCGAGCTCACGCTGCGGCAGTTTGTGCGACACGATGTGCGGCGTCGCACCGAGTTTCCAAAGGGCGAAACTGGTTTCGTAGAATTCCAATCCGTTGGGCAGCGCCATGGTGACCAAATCGTCCTGCCCAACGCCCAACGCTTCGAAGGCGCGGGCGCGCCGGTTTGTGCGCCGGTCCAGTTCCGACCAGGTCAGTGTCCCGTCAATCGCCGTTAAGCAAATGCGGTCGTCGCCGAGTTCATCCGCATATTTTGCCGGGATCGCTCCCAAAGGAATGGGATCCGCCATGTCCGCCTCTCTCTCATTGAGCGGCGGACAATACCGGAGCCGGCGCCACAGAAAAGGGGCGCGGCAAGAAAATGCGTCCGGTTAATCGTTCGGTTTGGGCGACACACCGGCACGCGCTTCGATCGACAGCAAGGCCTGTTTACGGTCGAGCCCCCACCGGTAACCACCGAGCCCGCCGTCCTCACGCACGGCCCGGTGGCACGGCACCACGAGCGAGACAGGATTATTCGCGCACGCACTGCCGACCGCGCGCGCGCCACGCGGATTGCCGATAGAACGCGCGAGTTCGCTGTAGGTGCGCGTCTCGCCCGCCGGAATAGCCCGCAACGCCTCCCAGACCTGCGCTTGAAACGCTGTGGCGCGGACATCGAGCGGCACATCATGCGCGGGCGACGGATCGGTAATCATGGCGAGCACTGCTTCGACGTGGTCCGCCATGTCACCGGTATCCCGCGCGATCTGCGCCTCGGGATATTCCAGGTGCAGTTCGTTTTCGAGATGATCGTCGTCACTGCCGAGATAGACGGCGCACACACCGCGTTCGGTCGCTGCGACCAAGAGACGGTCGAGCGGCGAGTCGGCGATGGCGAAGCGGATCGCC
>JANQOH010000403.1 GCA_028289725.1 Alphaproteobacteria bacterium | reverse complement strand
CGATCGACTTGCCGGTCGTTTTCCAGAATTCGGAATCTTCCGGGCGCCAGTCGGTCAGCGCGCGTCCGCTGGCGGCAACGTTTTGCGAAGTGGTCATCGTCCTATCCCCTCTTGCCCGCGACGGGCGACCTTGCGCCCTTGAGCCCGCCGGAACGCCCAATCGGCTGGCCTCCGGTCTTGCAACACCCACCCTTGCGCGTTCGTTGTTGCTTGGCTTGCCATGCTAATTTGTCCCCTTCAAACGGTGGGTTAGACCGAGGCTGGCCTGTCGGCCCCTCGTGACTCAGTCTTGCTTGCCTTGTCCTTGGCGGCACTGAGTGCCGCGGTCTGATCCGGTCCGTGAAGCTCAAGCAATTCCGGTAATTCCGGAAGGCTCTCGAGTTGCGCGGCAGCCGCCCGACGCTCCATCCTCTGAATTGCGAAGTGCATCCACAACAGCGCGATGGCGACCAATCCGAACAGAAGCATGAAGCAGCTTGTCCAAACCCCAATCAGATCGTTCATGACACCGAAGCAAATCGGCAAAACGAATCCGCCTAGACCACCGATCATGCCGACGAGCCCGCCGACAGAGCCGACGTTATCCGGGTAGTAGACAGGAATGTGCTTGTAGACCGCCGCCTTGCCGAGTGACATGAAGAATCCCAGCAGCACCGTCAATGTGACGAAGAATGGCAAGCTAATCGTAATATCGAAGACGATCGGCCCTTCGATGCCCTGAACGGTGTATTCGGTCGATGGATAGCTCAGCAAGAAGCAGATGACGACCGACGCGAAGAAGGTCCAATACATCACCGCCCGCGCCCCGAATCGATCGGACAAGTAGCCACCGAGGGCCCGAAAGATGCTCCCGGGTAAGGCGTACGCCGCCGCCAACATGCCGGCCACCGTGATGTCCAGGCCGTAGACGCCGACATAGTAGCGCGGCAGCCAAAGCGCCAGAGCGACGAAGGCACCGAAGACGAAGAAGTAGTAGAGCGAGAACCGCCACACCTGCAGCCGCTTAAGTGGCGTTAGCTGCATGAAGGCCGATTTTGGTTTCTCCCGCCGTGCCTTCCGCTCGCGCGTGACCGGGTCATCCTTGGTGAAAATGAAAAACAGTGCCGCGGTGACGAGCAGAACGACCGCGTAGACTTGCGCGGTTTGCGCCCAACCGAGCGCCACCAGCAGGAACGGCGCGCCGAAGTTTGTGACCGCTGCACCGACATTACCGATGCCGAAGATGCCGAGCGCGGTGCCTTGGTGCTCCTTGTCGTACCAGCGCGATACATAGGCGATGCCGACCGCGAAGGAGCCGCCCGCAAGGCCCACACCCAATGCGGCAACCAAAAACATCTCGTACGTCGTCACGGTCGACAGCATCCAGACGGCGACCGCCGTCAGCACCATCACGCAGGTGTAGACGATCCGCCCGCCATATTGATCGGTCCAGATGCCCAGAAAAATTCGGCTCACGGATCCGGTCAGAATCGGTGTCGCCACCAAGATGCCGAATTCCGTATCGTTCAGCCCAAGGTCCTGTTTGATCTTGACGCCGATGATCGAAAAGATCGTCCAAACGGCGAAACAGACCGTGAAGGCCAAGGTACTGGCGGTCAGAACGCCGCGTTGTTGCCCAGCCGTCACACGCGCGAAATCGTTCATGGCAGACATACCCCCTCCTGGGCGCCCGAATAGAATCGGTCGCGTCTGGTCTCTTTCGAGACACCTCGACGGTATGATAGTTCTTTATTTAATTCACTTCCTTTTTACTTGGTTCCTGAAGAAATAATTAAGTAAACAACATTTTTATATTACATGATTGAAAATGATCACCTTGCCGCTCGACTCGGATTTCGGAACACTTGATATTTATCAATTGACCGGCTTAACTCCGTTGGACGAAGCGAACAGGCAACATTCATGCGCTCAGACGATCTGCCGTTGGTGCGCCAGCTCGATCTCTTTTCGGAGATGGCCGAAAAGAACTTTGAAGACTTGATGCAGGCTGCCTACCTGCAGCGTTTTCCGCCGCAGGTCCAACTCATCACCGAAGGCGATCCGGCCGACTTCCTTTACATCATGGTGGAAGGGTGCGTGGAACTGTTCGCCAGCGCCAACGGACGCGAAACGACCATGGCCGTGGTTCGACCCGTATCGACATTCATATTGGCGGCTGCGATTAAGGATGCGCCGTTCCTCATGTCGGGCCGGACCACCGAGAAATCACGGGTCCTAATGATCCCGTCGGAGAATATCCGCCACGTTTTTGCCGAGGACGCGGCCTTTGCCCGGGCCATCGTACGTGAACTCGCCAGCTGTTACCGCAGCGTCGTCAAAGCCTTGAAAAATGAGAAGCTGCGCACGGCGGTGGAACGCCTCGCCAATTATCTGTTGCGCAAGCACGCGGAGCAGGGCGGCAGCGGACAACTCCTGCTGCCGGTGGAAAAGCGCACGCTTGCGGCGCTTCTCGGAATGACTCCGGAGAATCTATCGCGCGCTTTTGCGACGCTCGACCCCTATGGCGTCGAAGTGAAGGGACGCGAAATCCATTTGCATCAGGTCGCGGACTTACGCGTTCTGGCAAAACCAAGCCCGCTCATCGACGACCCGGCTTCGTGATTCGGTGCCGACGAATCCATCTCTCTTAGGGACACACCGGAGCCTGCGTTTTGCGTTGGCGACGCCGCCCGCTTGTGAAATAAGGTAATGCAGCTCCTGCCCGCGTTCATCGCCATCGGTCTATGGTGACAGCGTGTCGGTGCGGAACACGCCGCCGCCCAGGCGGCGAAGATTGTGATCATCAAAAGCGGTCGAAAGACTGATATTTCATATGGTTGTCGGTCATTCGCTTTCAGCTCGCGGGTCGTTTCGGTCTAACCGACACACGCACCCCGGCGTTCATGGAACCCAACTGATTGGGCTCAAAGGAGAGAATTGATGCCAAGCGTCGGGATTGTTGGTTGCGGACTCATTGGGCGCGCTTGGTCCAATGTATTCGCAAGAGCGGGATGGGATGTCTCGGTCTACGACGCACATGAAGAAACCCGCAAGACGGCGCCGGAGCTGATCCGTACGTCGCTCCACGACCTGGCGGAACACGGCTTGGTTGACGATCCGGACGCCGCCGCGGCCCGCGTGACCGTCGCCGATAGTTTGGAAGGCGCCGTCGCGACGGCGGACCTCGTCCAAGAGTCTGGGCCCGAACGCATTGAAGCGAAGATTGAGATTTACAAAGTGCTCGATGCGGCTGCGCCGACGTCGGCTATTCTGGCGTCCTCCTCCTCGGCGATCGTCGCATCGCGGTTTACCGAGGACCTTGAGGGCCGAGCCCGCTGCTTGATCGCCCATCCGGTAAACCCGCCGCATGTGGTGCCGATTGTTGAACTGTGTGGGGCGCCTTGGACGTCTCCGGATATCGTCCAACGGGCCCGAGACATGTACGAGTCGGTCGGCCAAGTGCCGATGGAAGTCAAAAAGGAAATCGACGGCTTTATCCTCAATCGCATGCAGGCCGTGGTCCTGTCCGAAGCACTTCGGCTCATTGGCGATGGCTACTGTACGGCGAAAGACCTTGATAAAACCATGGCGCACGGCCTCGGCCTTCGGTGGGCATTTATGGGCCCCATCGAAACGATCGAGCTCAACGCGCCCGGCGGTATTGCGGACTATTGCGAACGTTACGGTCCAACGCTTTATGGCCTATCCAAAGCGGAAGTGACCGAGCGTGTGTGGGGCAAGGATAATATCGCGCGCGTCATCGCCGACTGGGATGCGACGCCATCGCCGGCGGAAATTCAGATAAAGAGCCGCTGGCGCGATGATCGTCTCGCGGCGCTCGCCGCGCACAAACGTGCACAAAACAGCTACGAATAATCTTAAGGGCAAACACCATGGCT
>JANQOH010000389.1 GCA_028289725.1 Alphaproteobacteria bacterium | reverse complement strand
ATGGCGGCGCGGTGGTCCGGTGCAATTTCACCGATCGGCCCAAAAGTCCTGAGCGGGCAAACGCTCATTGTCGACGCGATATTCGGGGCCGGCCTTTCGCGTCCGGTCGACGGAGGGGTCGCAGATTTGTTTTCGAGTCTGGCCAACCGGAGCGCGGAAATCGTTGCGATCGATGTTCCATCGGGTGTCGATGGCGATACCGGTGCGGTGAAGGGCGCGGCTCCGGCCGCGTCGCTTACCGTGACGTTTGGTCGTCCGAAGCCCGGTCATCTGCTGATGCCGGGCCGCGGTTTGTGCGGCGAGCTGGTGGTGGGCGACATCGGTATTCCGAAATCGGTTATCCAAGAAATTGCGCCGGCCGTCCGCGTGAATGGGCCGGACGTATGGCGCGATCGTTTTCCCTGGCCGTTGCCCATGCATCACAAATATGACCGTGGCCATGCGGTCGTCGTGGGGGGCGCGACCACGACCGGCGCGGCGCGACTGGCAGCGCGCGCCGCGCTCCGGGTTGGCGCTGGATTGGTCACCGTGGCGGTTCCCGACGACGCGTTCTCAATCTACGCGGCGTCTCTGACTTCCGTCATGGTCAGCCCACTGCGCGACGCGTCAGACTTTCAAGCGCTCCTTGATGACAGGCGCAAAAATGCGTTTGTGATCGGGCCCGGCAACGGCGTCGGCCCCGCAACCTGTGACGCGGTGCTGCGCGCGCTCCGTGTCGACAAACGGTGCGTCCTCGACGCCGATGCGCTGACCAGCTTTGCCGATCGATCCGAAGAACTGTTCGCAGCCATTTCCGAGGCGGGCGGCGCCCCGGGCTGCGTCCTCACGCCCCACGATGGCGAATATGCCCGCCTATTCGGGACAAGCGGTGATCGGATCGCGCGAGCCCGTGACGCGGCGCAGAAATCGGGCGCGGTCGTGCTGCTGAAAGGCCCGGAAAGTGTGATCGCAGCGCCCGACGGGCGCGCGGCGGTTTCCGTCAACAGCCCACCGACACTGGCCACCGCGGGAACCGGCGATGTGCTTGCGGGATTCATCGGTGGTCTATTGGCCGCTGGCGCGGACGCGTTTGACGCTGCCTGTATGGCGAGTTGGTTGCATGGTGAATCTGCCATCGAAGCGGGACCAGGGTTGATTAGCGAGGACCTAACGGATTATTTGCCGGCCGTTCTCCGAAGACTGGAACGACAAAGGAGCGGCAAACGGCATGGCGGAACCACGTGAGTCCTTCTTAGACCGCACGCTTCGGCGCGTTCGAAGCGCCTGGCACGATGTCGCTGGCCGCGGTCCCGCCACGCTGGCGGAAACAGTCGGCCCGGTTCTTTCGAGCGGCGATCTGAACCGGCTTCGTTCCGCTATCGATGAGTGTTTGGATGCCCATGGGGGACAGGTCTCGGCGTTGGCCCGCGCCGCCGATCTTGGTGAAGCCTATCTCGGGCTGGACCAAGACGGACGGAAGCAATTCTTAGAACTTCTGGCCCATGAATTTGGTGCGCAGCGCGGTCCGGTCGATGCGGCCGCGCGCGCGGTCATCGGCGCCCACGACGAACCGGCGCGCGTCGCCGCGGAGCAATCGCTGCGGGCAGCGCTGGTCCCGGCGCGTCTGGCTTTGTTTCAGTATTTCGGCGCGTTGCCGGATGGCGTGAAATTCCTCGTCGATATGCGCGCCGAACTCCGCGGACTGGAAGTCGATCCGGTGGCGCGGAGGATCCTCGATCCTGAATTGAAGGATCTCCTCGCGTCTTGGTTCGGTGTCGGTTTTCTGAAACTCCATCGGATCACTTGGGATTCCTCGGCCGAGTTGTTGGAGCGGCTCATCGCCTACGAGGCCGTCCATCACATTCAGTCCTGGTCGGATTTGAAGAATCGCCTCGATTCCGATCGGCGTTGTTTCGCTTTTTTTCATCCCCGTATGCCAGGCGAGCCGCTGATCTTTGTCGAAGTCGCTCTGGTCAATGGTCTGGCCGACAATATCCACGACTTGCTGGATGAAGATGCGCCTCGGATCGACCCGACAACGGTGGACACGGCGATCTTTTACTCGATTTCCAATGCGCAGCGCGGTTTGGCGGGGATCAGCCTGGGCAACTTTCTGATCAAACGCGTGGTCGATCTGCTCAAGCAGGAATTCCCCAACCTTACGACTTTTTCGACCCTATCGCCGATGCCCGGGTTCCGGCGGTGGCTCGGTGCGCAGCTTGAGACCGAGGGTGAACTGGTCGGTGATATTCTGGAGCGTGACGAACTCCGGTCACTTATTGAGAATTTGGACACGGAATGGTTCGCGGACAAAAAGCTCACTAAGTCCTTGCGCGCGCCGCTGTTGCAGCTCGGCGTGCGATACATCGTCGATGGCGGGGGGCAGGGGCGGGTCGTTGACCCGGTCGGCCATTTTCATCTGACGAATGGCGCACGTTTTGAACGCCTGAATTATCTCGCCGATCGATCCGATAAGGGCTTCAAACAATCGGCGGGAATGATGATCAATTATCTATACAAATTAGATGAGATTGATGCCAATCACGAGGCCTACAGTGACGACGGTACGGTCGCGACCGGCTCGCAGGTGCGCACCCTCATCAAGGCGTAGTACGTCACTCTCGCCGAATTCCTGAAGGGGAAATTGATGGATTATCAATATCTTGTCGTCGATGTATCGGACGACGTCGCGACCGTGACGCTAAATCGTCCGGAGCGGCGAAATGCACTGTCCAAGGAACTGCGCGTTGAGCTGCGACAGGTGGCCGAGGAGCTTGATAGCCGCGATGATTTGACGTGTGTATTGCTAACGGGGGCGGGGCCAGTCTTCTCGGCGGGCGCGGATCTTCGACAGACTGATAGCTTTGGCGTGGGGCTGCCACTTGCGGAGGCGCGCCGGATCGTGCGTCAAGGCGCCGATATGTGCGCGGCTTGGGAACGGCTTCGCTATCTAACGATTGCTGTATTAAATGGTCCGGCGGTTGGCGGCGGCATGTCGCTCGCCGTGAGTTGCGACTTTCGGATCCTGGCGCCGAATGCGTACTTTCTGGCCCCCGAAGTTGATGTCGGCATCAACTACACTTGGAATAGTTTGCCACGCATCGGCAACCTGGTCGGCCCGGCACGGGCGAAACTCATTGGCGCCTTGGCACGTCGTGTGGATGCTGAAACGGCGCTCGCCTGGGGCTTGTGTGAAGAAATCGCCGACGACCCAATGGCCGCGGCACGTGTGATGGCCGCGGAAATCGCAGAGCGTCCCCGCGTTTCGCAGCAGATGGTCAAAGAGTCGGTAAACCGCCACTTCGCCATGCCGAACAGCGTCTATCTCGATCAGGACCAGGTCTTGCTCATGATGCGTGACCCGGAAAACCAGAAACATGCCCAAGCCGTTCGCGATCGGATCGCCAAGAAATAGGCGGTCCGCTAAGGCGACGCCGATACGGTCGCCGGACGTTTACGAGCGTGGCTATTCCTAGACCGTGTCCAGGGGCAGGGCGACGCGGTAGGCAACCTGCTTCAAGGCAAAACTCGACTGGATGCTGCTGACGCCGGGAATGCGCGTCAGATGTTCCTTGAGAAAAACCTCATAGGCGGCGAGGTCGGAGACAACGACGCGCAGCATGTAATCGGCCGTGCCGGTCATCAAATAGCATTCCATAACCTCGGGACGGGTCTGAATGGCCTCTTCGAACGTCTCAAGCGCGGTCTCGATCTGACGTTCGAGCGAGACACTGACAAAAACGCTCACGGGCAATCCGACCTCGGCCTGGTCGACCAACGTGGCGTATCGACGGATGACGCCGGCATCTTCCAAGGCGCGCACGCGGCGGAGGCAAGGGGAGGGCGAAAGACCGACCTGCCGCGCCAAGTCGACATTGGACAGGCGGGCGTTTTCCTGAAGTGCCTCCAGGATGCGGTGGTCGATCCGATCGAGTTTGAATGGGGCCATGTGTCGGCTCACCATATTTCGTTAATTCCCGATTATTAGCATTAACCACCGAAATTAAAGCAATATCTTTACGATAATACCTGTTTTTCGCCAAAATACTGCGCAATTCGCAATCTTGCGTTGGGCGCGTCGTGATAAGGTTCGGCCGAATCCAGGGATTAAGAGGAGCCTGCCATGACGTCGATCGCCCGTACGGATCGCGCGCCCAAAATGACGGACGACATTCGTCAATCCGCGGTCGATGCCGATGCCCTGACCATCTTGCGCGCGCTTGAGCGGAAAGTGGCCTGGCTTGCCGCGTGGACCATCCACAACGCCAACCATTTGAGGCCGTCCCGCGATGGAGTGAAAGTTGGCGGCCACCAGGCGTCCTCTGCCTCGATCACGACACTGATGACGGCACTCTATTTCCATGCTCTGCGACCGCAGGACCGTGTTGCCGTCAAGCCGCACGCGAGCCCGGTGTTTCACGCCATCCAGTATTTGTTCGGCCGGCAAACGCGCGAGAATCTGATGAACTTCAGAGGCTTTGGAGGGGCGCAGTCTTATCCATCACGCACCAAGGACAGCGACGACGTCGATTTCTCAACGGGCTCGGTCGGGCTCGGCGGTGCCATGACGGTCTTTTCATCGATCGTCCAAGATTATGTGAACCTGCACGGTCTTTCGCGCTGTGATTGGCCGGAAGGGCGGATGATTGCGCTGTTCGGCGATGCGGAACTCGATGAAGGCAATGTGTTCGAAGCGCTTCTGGAAAGCTGGAAGCACGAAGTCCGCAATGTTTGGTGGATCATCGACTATAACCGCCAAAGCCTCGATAGCGTTGTAACCGACCGTCTGTTCAACCGGCTGGACGGCCTGTTCAGTTCGATGAATTGGCGCGTCGACACATTGAAATACGGTCGGCTCCTGCAAGCCCAGGCCGAACAACCGGGCGGCGAGGCTCTGCTGAATTGGATCGATGAGTGTCCCAATCAGCTCTATTCGGCACTGACATTTAAGGGTGGGCCCGCGTGGCGCGACGCGTTGAGGCACGATTTGCGCGGTACGGCGGGCATCGCAGGACTTCTGGATAGCCACGATGATGACGCGCTGCACGCGCTCATGACCAACCTGGCTGGCCACGACATGGAGACCGTGCTCGAGGCCTTCGAGAAAGCGTCCGCCACCGAGCAACCGACCGCCTTCATCGCTTACACCATCAAGGGTTATGGCCTGCCGCTCGCCGGCCACAAGGACAATCACGCCGGGCTCATGACGCCGGACCAGATGGCGATGTTTAAGGAAGCCATGGGGATCGGCGACGGCGCGGAGTGGGAGCCCTTCGAGGGGATGAAAGACATCGAAGCCGAGGCGCGGCGCTTTGTTGCCGCCGCCCCCTTCGCGGCGCCGATTGACCGGCACTTTGACACGCCAAAAGTCGCGGTGCCAGAAAAGCTGGCGCTTCCAGCGAAGGATAAGGCATCGACCCAGGAAGCGTTCGGCCGGATCCTGAACGAACTCGCCCGCGGCGACACCGACCTCGCGCGTCGGATCGTCACAACGTCGCCCGACGTCACGGTTTCGACGAATTTGGGACCTTGGGTCAATCAACGGCAGATTTTTGACCGGCGCGGTCGTCCGGACACCTTCCGCGAACAAGACGTGGCGTCCGCTCAGCGTTGGGCCATGTCGCCGACCGGTCAGCATATCGAACTCGGGATCGCCGAGAATAATCTGTTTTTGACGCTTGCGGCGCTTGGTTTGTCCGGCGAGATGTTCGACGCCCGACTATTGCCGATTGGCACCTTGTACGATCCGTTTATCGCGCGCGGGCTCGATGCGTTGAATTACGCGTGCTACCAGGACGCGCGGTTCATGGTGGTGGCCACCCCGTCCGGCGTCGCGCTGGCGCCTGAAGGCGGTGCCCACCAATCCGTCAGCACGCCGTTGATTGGGCTCGGTCAACCGGGATTGACCTATTTCGAGCCCGCCTACGCGGATGAGCTAGCCGTCATCATGCGATGGGGCTTCGAGCATATGCAGGCCGACGACGGCGGATCGGTGTATCTCAGACTGTCCACGCGTCCGATCGAACAGCCAAAGCGGAGCACCGACGCGGATCTCGAAGCCGCCATCATCGATGGCGCTTATTGGGAAATCGAACCCGACCCGTCGGCCGAGGTCGCAATCGTCTATTCCGGTGCCGTGGCGCCGGAAGCGCGGGCCGCGGTCGACGCGTTACGAGAAGATGTCCCCGGGGTCGGGCTCTTGGCGGTCCCGTCGGCCGACCGATTGCAGGCCGGCTGGCACGAGGCCAAGGCGGCACGCCGCGAGGGGACAGCGGCCGAGGCTCCGATCGAGCGCCTGCTCGGCGCCTTGTCGCCGGATGCGGCCTTGGTCACGGTTATTGATGGCCATCCGGCCACGCTCTCGTGGCTCGGTGGCGTGGCGCGCCAGCGGGTGTATCCCTTGGGCAATCGGGCGTTCGGACAATCCGGCGACGTGATCGATCTCTATCGCCATTACGGGCTGGATACCGACGCGATCCTGGACGCGGCGGCGCAAGCCTGCCTGACGAGGGCCTAACACCGCCTCAGTTGGCCCAAAAGGCAACTTTGTCCTTGTCATATTGCGCCGACCGGCTACATCTACCGGCGGCGCGGGTCACGCGCGGGCGCGGGCGTGGCGGAACTGGTAGACGCGCCAGGTTTAGGTCCTGGTGGCCGCAAGGCCGTGGGGGTTCGAGTCCCTTCGCCCGCACCATATTCTTCACGCTCGCCGGTGACGATGGCCGTCGAAACCGAACAGATCAGAGATCGCCATGCAAGTTAAAGAAACACTTTCAGAAGGTTTGAAGCACGAATATTCGGTCGTCGTACCGGCCGAGGAAATTGAAACTCATGTCACCGAAAAGCTCAGCGAGCTGCGAAACACGGTCCAACTTAAAGGATTTCGGCCGGGCAAGGCGCCGCTGGATCTGCTCAGAAAGCGGTTTGAGGGGTCGATTATGGGCGAGGTGATCGAGGAGACCGTTAACCGGTCCTCTCAGCAAGCCTTGCTCGACCAAGGCGTCCGGCCGGCCATGCAACCGGAGATCGAAATCGAGAAATTCGAGAACGGCTCCGACCTCGAATACAAGATGTCGATCGAGGCCTTGCCGGAAATCGAACCCTCGGACCCCAAGGAATTGAGCCTGACCCGGGTCAAGGCCGAAGTCGATGACGATACGGTCGAAGACTCGCTTACGAAATTGGCCGAACAGCAGAAGAGTTTTGTCGACGCCAAGGCCGCCCACAAGGCGGCGATGGGCGACGCCGTCCGAATTGATTTCGTGGGCAAAATCGATGGGGAGGCTTTCGAAGGCGGCAGCAGCACGGACCATCAGCTGGAGCTGGGCTCGCAGTCCTTTATCCCCGGCTTCGAAGATCAGCTGGTGGGCGCCAAGTCCGGCGACAAGGTCGAGGTAAATGTCAGCTTCCCGGAGGAGTATCCGGGCCAGGACGTGGCGGGCAAAGACGCCGTATTCGACGTCGAGGTCAAACAGGTCCTGGTCGCCGAAGCGGTCAAGGTCGATGACGGGCTTGCCGCGCGCCTCGGCATGTCTGATCTGGCGGCGCTTCGTGCGGCGATCCGTGAGCAGATTCAACGCGATTACAACGGCGCATCGCGCATTCGGATGAAACGCGAGATCCTCGACAAGCTTGCTGACGGTCATCAGTTTGATGTGCCGCCGAGTATGGTCGACCGCGAGTTTGAAGCGATTTGGCAGCAAATCGAACAAGACATGGAACGGTCCGGCGATAGCTGGGACGACGCCGATCAAACCGAGGACGAGGCGCGGGACGAATATCGGCAAATCGCGAACCGGCGCGTCCGCCTTGGCCTTTTGCTTTCAGAAATTGGCCAGCGCAACAATATCGTCGTGCCGCAAGAGGAATTGAATCGCGCGGTTATGGAGCAAGCGCGCCGTCATCCGGGGCAGGAACAGCAGGTCTTCGACTATTTCCGGAACAACCCGCAGGCCATGAATGAACTGCAAGCGCCATTGTATGAAGACAAGGTGATCGACTTCCTCATTGAAATGGCCGATGTGACCGACAAAGTAGTGTCGGCCGATGAACTCCTGCAGGATCCGGAACAAGCGGCGGCCGGTGAGGCAGAGAAACCAAAGAAGAAGTCCACCAAGAAGGCGCCGGCGAAAAAGGCGAAGGCATCTACGGCGAAATCGAAATCAAAGGGCGGTACGGACGAATAGGCGTCGCGCGCGTTAAGGAGCAAGGGGAATTATGCGAGACCCAATCGATACATATATGAACACGCTGGTGCCCATGGTGGTCGAACAGACCAACCGTGGCGAGCGCGCCTACGACATTTATTCGCGTCTCCTCAAGGAACGAATTATTTTCCTGACCGGACCGGTCGAGGACACGGTCGCGTCTCTGGTCACCGCGCAGCTTCTGTATCTTGAGTCGGAGAATCCGACCAAGGACATCGCGTTCTATATCAACTCGCCGGGCGGCATCGTGACCTCCGGTCTCGCGATCTACGACACCATGCAATACATCCGACCCGCGGTTTCGACCCTGTGCATCGGTCAGGCGGCGTCCATGGGCTCGCTATTATTGGCGGCCGGGGCCAAGGATATGCGTTTCGCACTGCCGAACGCGCGAATCATGATCCATCAGCCGTCGGGCGGCTTTCAGGGCCAGGCCACCGATATCGAGATCCACGCCAAGGAGATATTGGCGCTACGATCGCGGCTAAACGAGATTTACGTGAATCACACGGGCCAAAAATTGGCGGATATCGAGGACGCCATGGAGCGTGACCGCTTCTTGGTGCCTTCGGAAGCGAAGACCTTTGGATTGATCGATGATGTCGTTTCAAGCCGGCCGGTCCCGGAAGGCGAGGAGGCCGACCAGAAGACCTAGCGCGGACACCGAGAGACCTCGAGAAACGGCAGATTTCTGCGATCTTGACGGGATCTCACTCAGTTTTGTGAATGAAATCTTTCGAATTTGGATGCGGAGAGACTAAATCTTGTATTGAGCACTCTTCGCCTTGCCGTCTAACATCGACGGTGTGGAAGCCCCGAAACCGGCGGAGTCGGAATGAATAAGTCCTCGAGCGGCGAATCAAAAAATACTCTCTATTGCTCGTTCTGCGGCAAGAGCCAGCACGAGGTCCGTAAACTGATCGCCGGCCCGACCGTGTTCATCTGCGACGAGTGCGTCGAGCTGTGCATGGATATCATCCGTGAGGAACACAAGAATAACCTTGTGAAGACCCGCGATGGTGTGCCGACGCCGACCGACATTTGCACAATTCTTGACGACTACGTTATCGGCCAAGACCACGCGAAACGCGTGTTGTCCGTGGCGGTCCACAACCATTACAAGCGGCTTGCGCATGGCGCGAAAAGCAACGATGTCGAACTGGCCAAATCGAACATTCTGCTGATTGGCCCGACTGGCTGCGGCAAAACGCTTCTTGCGCAGACTCTGGCGCGCATTCTCGATGTGCCGTTCACCATGGCGGACGCAACGACGCTGACCGAGGCCGGATATGTCGGCGAAGACGTCGAGAACATTATTCTGAAGCTCCTGCAATCCGCCGATTACAACGTCGAGCGAGCTCAGCGCGGCATCGTCTACATCGACGAAATCGATAAGATCAGCCGCAAGTCCGACAATCCGTCGATTACGCGCGACGTGTCGGGTGAGGGCGTGCAACAAGCGCTGCTCAAGATCATGGAAGGCACTGTGGCCAGCGTGCCGCCGCAAGGGGGGCGCAAACACCCGCAGCAGGAATTTTTGCAAGTCGACACCACGAATATTCTGTTCATTTGCGGTGGCGCTTTCTCTGGACTCGATAAAATCATCGCGCAGCGCGGCCGCGGCACGTCGATTGGCTTTGGCGCCGATGTGAAATCGCCTGAGGAAACCGACACCGGTGCGCTGTTGCGCCAAATCGAGCCGGAGGACCTTCTCAAGTTTGGTTTGATCCCCGAATTCGTTGGCCGTCTCCCGGTGCTTGCCACGCTCGAGGACTTGGACGAATCCGCGTTGATCAAGATCCTGAGTCAGCCGAAGAACGCCTTGGTGAAGCAGTATCAACGCCTGTTCGACATGGAGAATGTCGAGTTGACGTTCTCGGACGACGCCCTGTCGGCCATTGCCGCCAAGGCGGTGGCGCGCAAGACGGGTGCGCGCGGTCTCCGGTCGATCATGGAAGGTATCCTTCTGGATACCATGTACGACCTGCCGTCGCTCGATGGCGTTGAAGAGGTCGTGATCAACCGCGAAGTGGTGGAAGGCCGTGCCAGCCCGCTGCACATCTACGCTGATCGCAAGGACGACGTCGAGTCGACCGCCTCTTAGGGCCGCGTTCTCGGCGGGCCTTGACGAATCAGCTGATTGCCGCCACCTAGTGGGATCGACCCGGCGCCGTCCTGGTAGCCTTTCGACGCCTCTCAGGCGCTCTCCCGGTCGCTTTGCCCCGCCGCATCAGGGGCCCATAACGGAACGAGAAAAATGACCTCACCCTCTCCAGCGACGCTCTATCCAGTTCTTCCGCTCCGCGACATCGTGGTGTTTCCGCACATGATCGTGCCGCTGTTCGTCGGACGCGACAAATCGGTGCGCGCGCTCGAAGAGGTCATGAAGAACGACAAGCAGATTCTCTTGGTGACCCAGCGCGAGGCGAGTGACGACGATCCTTCGCCGGACGATATCTACGGCGTCGGCACGATCGGCACGGTGTTGCAGCTGCTGAAATTGCCGGACGGCACAGTGAAAGTGCTCGTCGAGGGCGGCGGCCGCTCGAAGATCGAGAAATATACGCGCACCGACGAGTATTTTGAGGCTTTGGCCGTGCTGATGGACGACCATGGCGGCGAGAGCTCGGAGGTCGAGGCGCTGGCACGCTCGGTTACCTCTCACTTCGAAAATTACGTCAAGTTAAACAAGAAAGTACCGCCGGAGGTTCTGGTTTCGCTGAACCAGATCGACGATCCAAGCCGTTTGGTCGATACGGTGGCATCGCATCTCGCGATCAAGATTCCCGAGAAGCAAGAACTTCTCGAAATCGAGTCGGTCGCCGAGCGCCTGGAACGCGTCTACTCGATGATCGAGGGCGAAATCGGTGTGATGCAGGTCGAGAAGAAGATCCGCTCGCGCGTGAAGCGTCAGATGGAGAAGACGCAGCGCGAGTATTACTTGAACGAACAAATGAAGGCGATCCAGAAGGAGCTCGGCGAGACCGAGGACGGCAAGGACGAGATCGCCGAGCTCGAAGAGAGCATCGAGAAGACGAAGCTCAGCAAGGAAGCGCGCGAGAAGGCGCTCGGCGAGCTGAAGAAGTTGCGCAATATGAGCCCGATGTCCGCCGAAGCGACCGTGGTGCGCAACTATCTCGACTGGATTTTGTCGATCCCGTGGAAGAAGCGCTCACGGGTCAAGAAAGACCTGGCGCTCGCCCAAGACGTGCTCGACGCGGACCATTATGGTCTCGAGCGCGTGAAGGAGCGCATCGTCGAATATCTCGCGGTTCAATTGCGCACCAACAAGATGCGCGGACCGATCCTGTGCCTCGCCGGACCGCCTGGTGTCGGCAAGACATCGCTCGGCAAATCGATTGCCAAAGCGACGGGCCGAAACTTTGTTCGGATTAGCCTCGGTGGTGTCCGCGACGAAGCGGAAATCCGCGGCCATCGGCGGACCTACATCGGGTCTTTGCCGGGCAAGATCATCCAGGGCATGAAAAAGGCGAAAACGTCGAACCCGCTGTTCCTGCTCGACGAAGTGGACAAGATGGGCGCCGACTTCCGCGGCGATCCGGCATCCGCCTTGCTCGAGGTCTTGGATCCGGAGCAAAACGTGGCGTTCAACGACCACTATCTGGAAGTGGATTACGATCTGAGCGAGGTGATGTTCATCACCACCGCCAACACGTTGCGTATTCCGCCGGCGCTGCTGGACCGCATGGAAGTGATTCAGCTCGGCGGTTACACGGAAGACGAAAAAGTCGAAATCGCCAAACGCCATTTGATTCCCAAACAGGTCGAACGTCATGGCCTGAAGAAGGACGAATGGTCGATCTCGGACGATGCGTTGCGCGATCTGATTCGTCTGTACACCCGCGAGGCGGGGGTTCGGAACCTCGAACGCGAAGTCGCCAATCTCACCCGCAAAGCGGTGAAAGAAATATTGCTGTCTTCCGACAAATCCGACGAGAAGTCGAAATCCAAGGCGCGCAAGGTGGTTAAGGTCACGCGGCGCACGTTGAACAAGTATGCCGGCGTGGCGAAATACCGTCACGATGAAGCCGACAAGGAAGATATTGTCGGCGTCGTCACGGGTTTGGCTTACACCGATACCGGTGGCGCGTTGCTTTCAATCGAATCGGTTGTCATGCCGGGCAAAGGCCGACGCACGATCACCGGGCAATTGGGCGATGTGATGCAAGAATCGGTTCAAGCTGCGGTGTCGTATGTGCGTTCACGTGCGACGGCGTTTGGAATCGAGCCGCCTGTTTTCGAAAAACGCGACATTCATGTGCACGTTCCCGAAGGCGCAACGCCAAAAGATGGACCGTCGGCCGGTATTGCCATGACCACGTCAATCGTGTCGGGGCTGACGGGAATTCCGGTTGATGGCGACGTGGCCATGACCGGTGAAGTGACTTTGCGTGGCCGTGTTTTGCCGATTGGCGGGTTAAAAGAGAAGCTGTTGGCCGCGTTGCGCGGCGGAATCAAGAAGGTCCTTATCCCAAAGGAAAATGAGAAGGACCTGGCGGAAATCCCTGACAACGTGAAGAAAGCGATCACGATCGTTCCCGTGACAACTGTTGACGAAGTGCTCGAGCATGCATTGTCCGCACCACTGGTTCCGATCGAGTGGACGGAAGAGGATCAGAGTGCTGCTGATGTGGCCGCGGAAACAGAAGCGGGCACGACGGACACCATGGTGACGCACTGACTGTCGACCCCTTCGACACAGTCACGCGAAAAGCGCACAAAACCTGACGTTTTGATTGACGCGTAACAATGCGCGGCTATAAAGTCGCTTTGCCTAGCAAGGCAACGACTATGTGAATCCCTAACAATTCGTGGACCACAAGGGGGGTCAGACTTGTGAACAAGAATGATCTCGTCGCGGCTGTCGCCGATGCGACCAGTCTTTCTAAATCGGATGCGGCGGGCGCCGTGGATTCCGTTTTCGACACCATCACCGGAGCGCTGACCAAAGGAGACGAAGTTCGTCTTGTTGGGTTCGGTACATTTAGCGTGACAAAGCGGGCGGCGACCGAGGGGCGCAACCCACGTACTGGTGAAAAAATTCAGATCAAGGCGTCGATGCAGCCGAAATTTAAGGCCGGTAAAGGACTTAAGGATTCGGTCAATACCTAGCCGCGATATATGAGCGAGTATACCGGCCGTCTTGACCTTAAGGCGGCCGGTATTAGTTTGTGGCCCTGTCCTGGGTTCGGGCGATTAGCTCAGTTGGCAGAGCGTCTCGTTTACACCGAGAAGGTCGGCGGTTCGACCCCGTCATCGCCCACCAAGCCTCAGTCTGATTCTTCCAACCGTTTGATGTGGAAGAAGCGCCGCACGGAGCGCAAGCTCGTGACTCTTTACGGCGATTAGAGATTCGCGGGAACGGACAAACTCTCATCGACATAATTCGATCGACGTTTCGCGATGCACGCCGCAAGGCCGCTAGTCCGTGTCCCGTGACCCTCGGCTTCACATTCCGCGCGCCATTGTTCCGTGAGCGATGCTTCGGACGATTGGCACGCCGCGAGCAGCGAAACCAATGACAACACGGCCAATCCCGCGACGGAGGTTGAGGTTTTCATCGCTTTGTTCCTGATGTTTCGATGCGGGTCTCACGACGCTTGACCCACTTATGTGGCGTCGCGCGACGTGAGGACCAAGCCCCACGCGCAATTTGGTCTTGAAATCAATCCGTTTCGGACGGAGGCACCGAAGCCGCGCGGCAAGTGGGCGTAAGGTGAGACAAGGCTGAATGGCTGCCACAGCCGCACCACGCTATAACCGACGGCAGGTGCCGAGCGAATCTCAGTTCGGGATTGCTGGAAACGGGAATAGGAACCTTGGCGAGCATGGCCGGTCTGGCGGATTGTCATTCGATTTCGGATTTGAAGGATCGCGCGAAGCGGCGGTTGCCGCGGGCCGTGTTCGATTTTATCGAAGGCGGGGCCGAGGACGAAGTCAGCATGCGGGCCAACGAGTCCGGGTTTGGACATTACGAACTCATTCCACGGACACTTGTGGATGTGTCTCGGGTGAATTTGGCGACAGAAGTCATGGGGCAGCGAATCGAATTGCCTCTGATTTTGTCTCCAACCGGTCTGTCTCGAACATTTCACTTCCAGGGGGAGAGGGCGGTAGCCCCGGCGGCCGCTCGCATGGGCACCATATATTCGCTGTCGACCGCGTCGAGCGTGTCGATCGAGGATATTGGCGCGCTGACGGATGGACCAAAGTGGTTCCAGATTTATGTGTGGCGCGACCGAGATTTGGTCAAAGACTTGATCGAGCGGGCGCGCGGTGCCGGCTATCACGCGCTGTGTTTGACGGTCGATGTCCAAATGATGGGAAAGCGCGAACGCGATTTGCGCAACGGTCTATCTGTTCAACCGAAGCTCACGCCGCGCCTCCTGCTCGATGCCGCGCGCCGTCCCGGCTGGTGGTTCAATCTGCTGCGCAGCCCGCCGCTCCAAATGGCCAATGTGGTTGGAAAGATACCGGGTGCCGACGACGGCTTGTCCACGGCGGCGCAATTTGTCGATAGTCAGTTCGACCGCTCGGTCACATGGGATGATGCGGAATGGATGATCCGCCAATGGAACGGGCCATTCGCCATCAAGGGTATTCTAACGGCCGAAGACGCGCGCCGGTGCGTTGATATCGGCGCCACCGGTGTCATTGTCTCAAATCACGGCGGGCGACAACTTGACCATGTTCCCGCACCAATCGAGGTTTTGCCGGAAATCGTCGATGCGGTCGACGGTCGGGCGGACGTGATATTGGACGGCGGCGTCCGACGCGGCAGCGATATTCTGAAGGCGCTGGCGTTGGGCGCCAAGGCCTGTATGGCCGGCCGGCCCTATCTTTATGGTCTCGCGGCCGGAGGCGAGGCGGGGGTCGACCGTGCTCTCGCCGTGCTACGAGATGAAGTGGAGCGCAATTTGATCTTGATGGGCGTCCCAGATGTCGCCGAGCTGGGCCCCCGGCACGTGCGCCGAATAGAGGAACGTGGTGGATTTCCGTCGAACCGGTGATCATATTTACCAATGGATGCCATATTTCTCGGCATCAAAGCCCTGAGAGACAGCGGTTTTCTTGACAGGCCTCAGCCCGTCGCGTAAACGGTCCGGCTCTACGGGGGTGTAGCTCAGTTGGTTAGAGCGCTGGCCTGTCACGCCAGAGGCCGCGGGTTCGAGTCCCGTCACTCCCGCCATTCACACTTTTCGCATTTCTTTCAAGGCAGAGCGCCTGCGCGGCGCTACCGTCCCGCTGGTCATGTGCGCGACTGACCGGCGCCTGTGCGTCGGTTGCTAGCCGAAACTTTCGGGCCATATTTCAATTGATGGCGGACACGGACGAAGAAACAGAAGCGGACGGGGCGGAGACCGCGGACGGTGAATCGATCGAGCAAACGATCAAGAAGCTTGCACGGTCGAATCGGCGTCTGTCCTGGGCCGTAATTTTGCTGGTTTTGGTCGTGGCGGGGCTTGCCGGCTTCGAAATCAAGATGCTGCAAGACCGTGTCGGTGATATGGAGGTCGGGGTCAAGAAGCGCGTGGTTCGAGCGACGGACGACTATGCGCGAATTCAAGATCAAACCGCCGCATTGCGCGGCGGAATCGAGCTCCTACACAAAGAAGTTGGTCACGTTCGCACGCAAATGAATGAGCTTAATCGACGCCTGAGTCGGGCTGACAATTGAGCGGCTAGAGGCCGTGATCGCGGCCTCATAAGACACGCATTTCAACCCGTTAATGTGGGGTACACGGGTTTGGTCAAAAAAGCTCAGAACGCACCTTTGCTTTCGCGACGTACAGTTCTATATTCCCGGCGCAATCCGGTCTCCGCGCACGGGATAAATCGTCGCGTATCGTGGTGTTCCGAAACCTGCTTGCCGTTCCCGCCGCGACGTTTGGCAAGGCGCCGGCGTCTCGGTCGACAAGGCACTCGCCATGCTCGCTGAGTATTTGCCCATTTTGATGTTTCTCGGTGTCGCAGTCGCGTTGGCCATCGTTGTCGTGGTCGCGTCCTACGTGGTCGCGCGCCAAGCGCCGGACACCGAAAAGCTGTCGGCCTATGAGTGCGGCTTTGAACCGTTCGACGATGCGCGGGCCCGGTTCGACGTGCGATTCTATTTGGTTGCCATTCTGTTCATCATTTTCGATCTCGAAGTCGCATTCCTGTTTCCGTGGGCAATAACGCTGAAGGAGACCGGTCTGTTCGGCTTTTGGTCGATGATGGTGTTCCTGGCGTTGCTGACCATCGGCTTCATTTATGAGTGGCGGAAGGGAGCGTTGGAGTGGGAGTAGAATCCGCGAACCTTCCGCGCGGTACGGACGTGTCGGGTCAGAACGCAACGCAGGCCGACGTCTTTCGTCGTGTGACCGACGAGATCGCCGAAAAAGGTTTTGTCGTCGCCCAGCTAGATAAACTGGTGAATTGGTCGCGATCCGGGTCTCTGTGGCCGATGAGCTTCGGATTGGCGTGTTGTGCGGTCGAAATGATGCACACGGGCGCCAGCCGCTACGACCTCGACCGGTTCGGTGTGGTGTTTCGGCCGAGCCCGCGGCAATCGGACGTGATGATCGTTGCGGGCACGCTGACGAACAAAATGGCACCAGCCTTGCGCAAGGTTTACGACCAAATGGCCGAACCGCGCTACGTGATATCGATGGGAAGCTGCGCGAACGGCGGCGGCTATTACCACTATTCCTATTCAGTCGTCCGCGGGTGTGACCGCATTGTCCCGGTCGATATTTATGTTCCTGGCTGCCCGCCCACGGCCGAGGCGTTGTTATACGGAATTCTCCAGCTGCAGAAAAAGATCCGCCGAACGGGAACGATCGTCCGCTGATGCAGGCTGTGACCGACTTGTCCGAGAGTGAACGATGAATCAGGCGCTGATCGATCTTGGTGAGTACATCACTGATTCTGTGCCCGATTTGGCCTCGTCATCGTCCATCAAACTCGATGAGCTCACGATCGCGACGTCGCGCGAGGCTTTGATCCGCTTGTTAACTTTTTTGCGCGACGATCAGGAGTGTCAGTTCAAGCAGCTTGTGGATATTTGCGGCGTGGATTGGCCTGAGCGCGAACCTCGTTTCGATATTGTCTATCATTTGCTGAGCCACCGGCAAAACCACCGCATCCGCGTAAAGCTGATGACCGATGCGCAAGCGACGGTTCCGTCCGCCAATGATCTGTTCAGCGCCGCGTCCTGGTATGAGCGCGAAGTGTGGGACCTATACGGCGTGTTTTTTGACGGACATCCGGATCTCCGGCGTTTGTTGACTGACTACGGTTTTGATGGCCATCCGCTTCGTAAGGATTTTCCGCTCACCGGATATGTCGAAGTCCGATACGACGAAGAGCAGAAACGTGTCGTTTACGAGCCTACGAAATTGACGCAGGAATTCCGAAGCTTCGACTTTATGAGTCCATGGGAAGGCGCGCAGTACGTTCTGCCCGGCGACGAGAAAGTCGATCAGGAAGCGGATGACGGCTGATGGCCGAAACCGAGATCCAAAATTTCACTTTTAATTTTGGTCCGCAGCATCCGGCCGCGCACGGCGTGTTGCGCTTGGTGGTCGAGATGGATGGCGAGATCGTCGAGCGCGCGGACCCGCATATCGGCCTCCTGCATCGCGGCACCGAAAAACTGATCGAACATAAAACCTACCTCCAGGCGCTGCCATACTTCGATCGGCTCGACTATGTGTCGATGATGGCGCAGGAGCACTGCTTCAGTCTTGCGGTCGAGAAACTCCTGGGCATCGAAGCGCCGGAGCGCGCGAAATACATCCGTGTCCTGTTCGACGAGATCACGCGGGTCCTCAATCACTGCCTACAAATCGCGGCGAACGGTCTGGATGTCGGTGCCATGACACCGTTTCTCTGGCTATTCGAGCAGCGCGAAATCCTCATGGAGTTCTATGAGCGGGTTTCGGGCGCGCGCTTGCATGCCGCCTATGTACGACCCGGCGGCGTCCACCAAGACATCCCGGCTGGCATCGAGGACGATATTATCGAATGGGCCGACGGCTTTCCAAAGGTGTTGGATGATGTCGAAGGACTATTGACCGAAAACCGAATTTGGAAACAACGCAACGTCGACATCGGTGTCATCACGACCGAGCAAGCACTCGACTGGGGCTTTTCGGGTCCGGTGTTACGGTCGACCGGCGCCGCATGGGATTTGCGCAAGGCCGAGCCGTACGCGGTTTACGATCGTATGGATTTCGACATTCCGGTCGGCAAGAACGGGGACTGTTACGACCGGTATTTGGTACGTCTTGAAGAAATGCGCCAGAGCCTCCGCATCATCCGGCAATGCATCGAGGAGATGCCGGAAGGACCGGTGATGGTCGAGGACAATAAGATCGCGCCGCCGCGGCGCGGCGACATGAAACGATCGATGGAAGCGTTGATCCATCATTTCAAACTCTATACCGAGGGTTACCACGTTCCGGCCGGCGAGACCTACACGGCGGTCGAAGCGCCGAAGGGTGAGTTCGGCGTATATGTGGTGGCCGACGGCAGCAATCGACCGTATCGCTGCAAAATTCGTGCGCCAGGCTTTGCTCATTTGCAAGGCATCGATTTCATGGCCAAGGGCCATCAGTTGGCGGATTTGGTCGCTTGCATTGCCACGCTTGATGTTGTGTTTGGAGAGATCGACCGATGAGCGCGCGGGACTTTGCGCCGGACGATTTGCAGCCGGAGACCTTCGCGTTCTCCGACGAAACGATGACGGCGGCGAGAACCCACATTGCTAAATATCCGCCCGGACGACAGCAGAGCGCGGTCATCCCGCTGCTTGACCTCGCCCAGCGCCAGCATGGCGGTTGGTTGCCGAAGGCCGCGATCGTTTACGTCGCCGAGCTTTTGGAGATTCCGGATATCCGCGCGTTCGAGGTCGCGACGTTTTACACCATGTTCAATTTGGCGCCGGTCGGCCGTCATTTCGTTCAAGTCTGTCGGACCACGCCCTGCTGGCTGCGTGGCAGCGATGATTTAACGCATGCGTGCCAGAAGCATCTCGGCGTCGGGTTGGGCGAGACAACCGATGATGGCGAATTCACAGTGATCGAAGTCGAGTGCCTTGGCGCCTGTGTCAACGCGCCAATGGTTCAGATCAATGACGATTTCTACGAAGACCTGAGCGCCGAGAAAATGGTTGAGCTGTTGGACGCGTTGAAAGCGGGGCGCGAAGTCAAGATGGGATCGCAAGATCCGCGGCGTCAGACCTCGGCGCCCGCGACAGGGCCGACCACGCTGGTGGCGACCGGAGAAGTTTGATGCTGTCGGATAAAGATCGGATCTTCACCAACTTGTACGGCTTCGAGGGGCCGGACCTTGCATCGGCGAAGGCGCGCGGCGATTGGGATGGCACGCGTTTCCTACTGGCTCGGGGCCGCGACAAGATTATCGAGGAGATGAAAAACTCTGGTCTGCGCGGCCGCGGCGGCGCCGGTTTTCCGACCGGTTTGAAATGGTCGTTCATGCCGAAGGAATCGGATGGTCGACCGTCTTACCTGGTCGTCAATGCTGACGAGAGTGAGCCCGGCACGTGCAAGGACCGCGACATGATGCGGCACGAGCCACACAAGCTCATCGAAGGGTGCTTGGTGGCTGGTTACGCGATGAACGCGATCGCGGCTTACATCTATGTGCGCGGCGAGTTCTATCATGAGGCCATGGCGGTCCAGCGCGCCATCGATGAAGCGTACGAAGCGAACTTGATCGGTAAGAACGCGTGCGGGTCGGGCTATGACTTCGACGTCTATCTGCATCGCGGCGCCGGCGCCTACATCTGTGGCGAGGAAACCGCACTGCTGGAAAGCCTTGAAGGAAAGAAGGGCCAGCCGCGCCTGAAACCGCCGTTTCCGGCCAACGCCGGCCTCTACGGATGCCCGACCACGGTCAACAATGTGGAGACCATCGCGGTCGGCCCGACCATCCTCCGGCGCGGCGCGAGTTGGTTCGCGAGCATTGGTCGCGAGAACAACACCGGCACCAAGGTGTTTTGTATCTCCGGTCATGTTGAACATCCCTGCAATGTCGAAGAGGCGATGAGCATTCCGTTGCGGGAGCTGATCGACCGACACGCGGGCGGGGTCCGCGGCGGTTGGGACAATTTGCTCGCGGTGATCCCGGGCGGATCGTCCGTACCATGTTTGCCGAAGCAAATTTGTGACAACCAGCTGATGGACTTTGATGCCTTGCGCGATGCGCAGTCGGGGCTTGGAACCGCGGCGGTCATTGTCATGGACAAGTCGACGGACATCGTGGCCGCCATCTCGCGTCTGTCACATTTCTACAAGCACGAAAGCTGCGGCCAATGCACGCCCTGTCGTGAAGGTACAGGGTGGATGTGGCGCGTGATGGAACGCCTGATCGACGGGCGCGCCGAGATCGAAGAGATCGATTTGCTCGAACAAGTCAGCCGGCAAGTCGAAGGCCATACGATTTGTGCGCTCGGCGACGCCGCGGCATGGCCGGTTCAAGGCTTGATCCGCCACTTCCGGCCGGAGCTCGAACGCCGCATTCTCGAACGCAAGAAACAGGCAGCCTAGGGCGCGGAGCGGGGACGACGGCATGCCGACATTGACCATCGACGGACAGGAAATCACGGTCGAACCGGGCACGACCTTGCTTCAGGCGTGCGAAGAGGCGGGCAGCGAGATCCCGCGTTTTTGCTACCACGAACGTCTTTCGATCGCCGGCAATTGCCGCATGTGTCTGGTTGAGATGGAGAAGTCTCCGAAGCCGGTTGCCTCGTGCGCGATGCCGGCCGCCGACGGCATGGTCATCCACACCAACACGGAATCCGTCAAAAAGGCGCGCGAAGGGGTGATGGAATTCCTGTTGATCAACCACCCGCTCGATTGCCCGATTTGCGATCAAGGCGGCGAGTGCGATCTGCAGGATCAGGCGATGGCCTATGGCCGCGACAGCAGCCGTTTTGCGGAAAACAAACGCGCGGTGGAAGGCAAGGACTTCGGCCCGCTGATCAAGACATTCATGACCCGGTGCATTCACTGCACGCGTTGCGTTCGATTCATGGAAGAAGTCGCCGGCGCGCCGGACCTTGGTGGCCTATATCGTGGCGAGGATATGGAAATCGCGACCGTCCTTGAGAAAGGTCTCGATTCCGAATTATCCGGCAACATCATCGACCTATGCCCGGTCGGTGCGCTCACCTCGCAGCCATACGCCTTCAATGCGCGGTCCTGGGAGTTGCGCTTCACCGAGTCCGTCGATGTCTTGGATGCGGCCGGCAGCAATATTCGTGTCGATGCCCGTGGGCGCCAAGTTATGCGGGTGCTGCCGCGACTGAATGAGGATGTAAACGAGGAGTGGCTCGGCGATAAATCGCGCTTTGCCTATGACGGTTTGCTGCGCCAACGGCTCGATCGGCCGTATCTCCGAGACGCGAACGGCAAATTGCAGCCGGCGAGTTGGGAACAGGCGTTCGCCGCGATTGCGGACCGTGCAAAAGGAATGGACGGGCGTCGCTTTGGCGCCATCGCCGGCGATTTGGTCGACTGTGAGTCCATGACCGCGTTGAAGGACCTAACCGATGCGCTCGGGTCGCCCCATATCGATTGCCGCCAAGACGGCGCCAAGCTGAACGCGTCGCAGCGCGCGAGCTACCTGTTCAATACGACGATCGCTGGGATCGAAGACGCGGATACGTGTCTGCTGATCGGCACCAACCCGCGGTGGGAAGCGCCCGTGATCAATCAGCGCATTCGCAAGCGCTGGCTGATGGGCGGCTTTGCCATTGGCGTAATCGGCGAACAGCGCGAATTGACCTATCGGGCAGACTATCTCGGCGCCGGACCCGCCACACTTGCGGAGATTGCCGACGGGCAGCATGCGTTTGGCAATGTGCTCGAAGCCGCCGAACGACCCATGCTGATTTTGGGCATGGGCGCATTGGCGCGCGAAGACGGAGACGCGGTTCTTGGTGCTGCGTCCAAGATCGCGGAGCGGTACGGCTTCATCGGTGACGATTGGAACGGATTCAACGTGCTGCACACCGCGGCGGCGCGTGTTGGCGGTCTCGATCTGGGTTTGGTACCCGGCGATGGCGGCCTCGATACCGCCGGCATGGTTGCGGCGGCGGGGCGGGGCGAACTTGACATGCTCTATCTGCTCGGCGCCGACGAGATTGATATGAGCGCACTCGGCCAGTGTTTCGTTATCTACCAAGGTCACCACGGTGACGCCGGCGCACATCGCGCGGACGTCATTCTGCCGGGCGCGGCCTACACCGAAAAAAGCGCGACGTACGTGAATACGGAAGGGCGCGCGCAGCGCGGCCGGCTTGCGGTGTTCCCGCCAGGCGATGCGCGCGAGGATTGGACCATCGTGCGCGCTTTGTCGGCCGTTCTGGGGCATGCACTCCCTTATGACACGCTGGATGCCGTGCGCGCGCGGATGACCAGTTTGTCGCCTCATATGATAGAGAGAAACCAAATTGCCCGCGCCGCTTGGGAACTGATTGAGGGGCAGGGGCGGCTCGACGGTCCGGCGTTCGCCACGCCGATCGCGAACTATTACATGACCGATCCGATCAGCCGTGCGTCGGAAACGATGGCCGACTGCACCGCCAGTTTTGTCAGTCGGCCCGAAGCGCTGACCGGCACGGACGCGTAGCGGGGAGGCGCCTGATGGTCGGTTTTTGGGACGGTTATGTTTGGCCCGGCGTCGTCATTCTGGCGCAGATTCTGCTGATCGTCGTGCCGCTTCTGGTGGCCGTGGCGTATCTAACCTACGCCGAGCGCAAAGTGATTGGCGCGATCCACTTGCGCAAAGGACCCAATGTTGTCGGCCCGCTCGGCTTGCTTCAGCCGATCGCCGATGGGCTCAAATTACTCGTCAAGGAAACCATCCTGCCGGCGCGCGCCAACATTGGCGTTTTTGTCCTGGCGCCGATCATCACGTTCACCTTGAGCTTTATCGCTTGGGCGGTGATTCCGTTTGATGAGGGATGGGTGCTAGCCGACATCAATGTTGGCGTGCTGTATCTGTTCGCCGTTTCGTCGCTCGGTGTTTATGGCGTGCTGATGGCCGGGTGGGCGAGCAACTCGCGCTACGCCTTTCTCGGCGCGCTTCGCTCGGCGGCGCAAATGGTGTCGTACGAAGTTTCGATCGGATTCGTGATCGTCACGGTGCTGATCTGTGCCGGCTCGCTCAATCTCAGCGAAATCGTCATGGCGCAGAAGGACCTCTGGTTCTTCATTCCGCTGTTCCCGATGTTCGTGATCTTTCTGATCTCGGCACTGGCCGAAACCAACCGGTCGCCCTTCGACCTGCCCGAGGACGAGTCGGCGCTGGTTGCGGGCTATTTCGTCGAGTATTCGTCGATGCTGTTCGCGCTGTTTTACCTCGGCGAGTACGCGGCGATGATTCTGATGAGCGGGATGACCGTTATCTTGTTCCTGGGCGGTTGGTTACCGCCATTCGATATAGCGCCTTTCACTTGGGTCCCCGGCATCATTTGGTTCGGGTTGAAGATCGCGCTGGTGCTGTTTGTGTTCTTGTGGGCGCGCGCGACGTTTCCCCGGTACCGTTATGACCAGCTGATGCGCCTCGGTTGGAAAGTGTTTTTGCCGTTTTCGCTGTTCTGGGTGGCCGTGACCGCCGGCGCGGTGGTCGCGTTCGATTGGTACCCGAGCTAGGCGCGGCGGGAGCGAGGTAGGTTATGTCTTTCATCGATCGGAGCACCAAAGCGCTACTGCTGACCGAATTGGTTTCAGGCCTGGCGCTGACCTTCAAGTACATGTTCCGAAAAAAGGTCACCATCAACTACCCCTATGAGAAAGGTCCGTTGAGTCCGCGTTTTCGGGGTGAGCATGCACTGCGTCGCTACCCAAATGGCGAAGAGCGGTGCATCGCCTGCAAATTGTGCGAAGCGATTTGCCCTGCCTTGGCAATCACGATCGAGGCCGAGCCAAGGGAAGACGGCAGCCGGCGCACCACGCGCTATGACATCGACATGACGAAATGCATCTATTGCGGGTTCTGCCAGGAAGCGTGCCCGGTGGACGCCATTGTTGAAGGGCCAAATTACGAGTTTGCCACCGAAACGCGCGAGGAACTTTTCTATGACAAGGACAAGCTTCTCGCCAACGGCGACCGGTGGGAGAAGCAAATTGCCGCCAATCTGGCCGCCGACGCGCCGTATCGGTGAGGTCTAGAAGATGATCTTACCGGCGCTTTGTTTTTACATGTTTTCCGCAGTGGCAATTGCCGCCGGCGTGATGGTGATATCCGCGCGCAATCCGGTCCATTCGGTCTTGTTCCTTATCCTCGCGTTTCTGAACGCCGCGGGGTTGTTCGTGCTAATGGGGGCCGAATTTCTCGCGATGATTTTGGCAATCGTTTATGTCGGCGCCGTGGCCGTGCTGTTCATGTTCGTGGTCATGATGCTCGACATCGATTTCACCCAGGCGCGCGAGGGCTTCTTGCAATACCTGCCGATCGGTGGCGCCATCGGTGTCGCCTTACTGGTGGAACTGGGGTTCCTCGTTGCCGCGCGGTCGGTCACAGAGACGGGCGATCCGCTTACTGCGAAACTCCCAGACGGTACCGGCGGAGTTACCAACACGGAGGCTCTGGGCCAGATCCTCTACACCAAATATTTCTATCTGTTCCAGGCGGCCGGGATCATTTTGTTGATCGCCATGGTGGGCGCGATTGTCTTGACCTTGCGCCAGCGCGAAGGGGTGCGACGTCAGAAGATTGCGTCTCAGGTGGCGCGACGCCGAGATGAAGCGGTGGAGATCCGGAACGTGACGCCGGGGACGGGGATCTGATGGAAATCACGCTCGGGCATTATCTCGTCGTCGCCGCGATCCTCTTTACGCTCGGCATCTTCGGCATATTTCTGAACCGCAAGAACGTCATCGTCATATTAATGTCGATCGAACTGATGCTGCTGGCGGTGAACATCAACATGGTCGCGTTTTCCACGCACCTTCAGGACCTGGTGGGGCAGGTGTTTACGATGATCGTTCTCACGGTCGCCGCAGCGGAGGTCTCCATCGGCCTCGCAATCCTGGTGGTTTACAACCGTGTGCGCGGCACGATTCAGGTTGATGACATCAACCTCATGAAGGGCTAGCGCACAGATGGCGGCGGCTGCCGTATTCCTGCCGCTTATCGCGGCGATCATCGCAGGCTTTTTCGGGCGGCTGATCGGCCCACGCGGCGCGCAGCTCGTGACCTGCGGCGCCATGGTGCTTTCGGCGATCTTCGGCACGGTGATTTTCGTGCAGGCGATGGCGGGCCAGGAGGCTTACCCCGTCGAACTCTTCACCTGGGTGACGTCGGGCTCGCTCGATTTCTCCTGGGCGCTGCACATCGACTCGCTGACCGCGATCATGATGTTCGTGGTGACCGTGGTCTCGGCGCTCGTCCACATTTATTCCGTCGGCTACATGTCGCACGACCCGCACATTCCGCGGTTCATGGCGTATTTGTCGCTGTTCACCTTCGCCATGCTGATGCTGGTGACCGCCGACAACTTC
>JANQOH010000334.1 GCA_028289725.1 Alphaproteobacteria bacterium | reverse complement strand
GGCGGCATAGTCCAGGACAAGGTGGTGTTGGTAACGGGCGCGGGGCGCGGGATCGGCCGCGCGATGGCGATCATGATGGCCGCGGAGGGCGCCAAAGTTGTCGTCAATGACCTCGGTGGGACGTCGAAGGGCGAAGGCGAAGACCAAGTTCCGGCGCTTGAGGTCGTTAAGGAGATCGAGGACGCGGGCGGTGAGGCCGTGGCCAATTTCGACAGCGTGACTGAGTACGCCGCCGCCGAGTCGATGATTGGGACGGCCGTCGAACGGTTCGGCCGGATCGACGCTGTCGTCAACAATGCCGGCATTTTGCGCGATGCCATCTTTCACAAGATGGCCGAGGACGATTGGGATGCGGTCATAAATGTGCACCTGAAAGGCAGCTTCAACGTCAGTCGCGCCGCGGCCACGCGCTTTCGGGAGCAGGGTTCGGGCGCGATGGTCCACATGACGTCCACTTCGGGGCTCATCGGCAATGTCGGCCAAGCCAATTATGCGGCGGCCAAACTCGGTATTGTCGGATTGTCTAAATCGATCGCTCTCGACATGGCGCGGTTCGGTGTTCGATCGAATTGCATTTCGCCGTTCGCTTGGAGCCGCATGATCGGGACGATCCCGATCCATGACGAGCAACAGAAGGCGCGCGTCGAGCGTTTGAAGCAAATGACCCCCGATAAGATCGCGCCGCTCGCTGTCTATCTGGTGAGTGATGCGGCGACGGAGGCTGGTGTTTCAGGGCAGATCTTTGCGGTCCGCATGAACGAGATCTTCCTGATGGGGCAGTCGCGACCGTTGCGCTCCGCTCACCGAAGCGAAGGCTGGACGCCTAGCATGATTGCCGAGCACGCGATGCCGGGCTTCGTCCCGTCATTTTACAATTTGGACGTGACGACGGATGTGTTCCCTTGGGACCCGGTGTGAGGTTCGTGATCGCACGCAGACGCGCTAACGCAATCTGAGCGTCTGTCGACAGGTGCGGTCGACGAGTTTCCACGTATGCGAGACGTCGTCGCTCGATAGGCCGGCGGTTCGTGCCAGCATGTCTTCGTAACTGATAGATTGGCGCGCTCCGTCGACCACGCAGCCGCAATAGCGTGGGCACACGTTTGGTTCGCCGGCCGGCGACCGGCACCCGAGCAGGCACACTTGATTGAACGATTCCACTGATTGTTCGTTGTATTCGCCGGCGAACAATCCGATCAGGCCGGCTTCCGTCAAAATGTGTTGAGCGGCCACCGCAAGGATCAACTCGGCCGACACGAAGAGCGCGATCCGTGACAAGCTGAGACGACCTAGCCAAATCAATATTGCGACTATAGGTAGAATGCTTGCCGCAATGAGGGCCAAAACCGGCCAGTGCTGGCTGAGCAAAAACACGATGACCCCAAAATTGTTTTTCTTTTTGTCGTTGCGGCGGGCGGCTCGGTCTTTGTCGTATTGGCCGCCGATTTATTAAGTATTCTCGATATTTACGAGTCTTTTAATAAAATCCAATAGAGTGAAGCCATTGTGATACAAAATCTTGATAAAATCAAGATATTGCAGAACGTTCTTAAACCGAAATTAAGTAATAGTTTCAAATCACTGTTTGTTACGCTAACCTCATTATTAGAAGTCTATGTTTCGATAGCGAAATAAGATGATTTTAGTTTTGAATTTAATTGCTTAATACAAACTCTGCCCATGGAATGTGAGACCCTGTGGGCAATAAAATGTCTGATTGTGGGGCTAATGCTGTGACACGGGAAAAGGAAGGCCTGTCTTACGTATCGCGATCGGACGCCTGGTACGCCGGGCGGCGCGCCTTGGTCTTGGTGGCCAGCCTTCTGACCTTGACGCTCTCGCTCACCATGGCGCCGGCGGGCGACGCGGCTGAAACTCCCGACAAGCTAGAGTTGATAAACCTGCTTAAGGCGGGTGAGTGGAGTCGGCTCGAGCGGCGGCTTGAGGCGTATCAAAGCGCTTTTGAAAACGACCGGGCGTCCGACCAATTGGTCGAGGCGGCCTATCTGGCGTTCGCCAATTCCGATCAATATCTGGCGGATCACCTGGACCGATGGGTCGGTTCAGCGCCCGGATCCTATGCCGCACTGGCCGCGCGTGGCGTCTATTACTGGCGGTTGGGATGGATGGCTCATGGGTCTGCTGACGCCCAAGTTTTGACGCGCGCGCAAACACGTTTGATGCGCAAGATCTTCTTTCTGGCTGCCCAGGATCTCGAAGCCGCGATCGAGATTCGGCCTCAATTCTCATTGGCATATGCGCTGCTGTTCGACATCGGTATGGCCAGCGACCAACGCGATGACCAAACGTTCTTGATGCGACGCGGCCTGCGCGATGTGCCGGCGTCTTTCGTTATTCGTGAGCGCTATCTCGCGAGCCTCGAGCCGGCCTGGCGGCCGCGATGGACGCCGGAGCAGGCTCTTTCGGAAATCGCGCGCTTTACCGGCGCAATCGAGAAAGCGGCGACACGGTTTCCGCGATTGCGGCCCCTGACCGGTTACGAGCACTATGCCCGCGCGCAAACACTTTTCGCCCCAGGCCATTACGCAACGGCGAAAGGCTTGATCGCCCAGGCGTTGAACGCGGGTCAATATTGGCGCTACCACGGCTTGGCCGGACGTATTCAATTACAGGAAGGCCGGTGCGGGCTGGCGCTTCTCAGTTTCGATCTGGCGTTGGCGCAGCGGCCCCAAGATGCCGCTTTGTATGGGCTGCGCGGCGAGGTGCAGCGTTGCATGGACAATGGTCATGGCGCGCTTGATGAGTGGGATCAAGCGTTGGCGTTCGACGCCATGGAGCCCCGTTATTTGCTCGGCAAGGGCGAGGCCTTATTCCTGTTGGGCCGGTATGATGACGCGCGCAAGCTCCTTGATCAGGCCACCTTCTACGGTGCGAATGATGCGGCCGTGCGGGCTGCGCGGGGCGCTCTTCTCGTCGACCGTTTTGGTCAGTTCGATGCGGCGGCGGCCGATTTCAAATTGGCGACCGAGATCGAACCGGGTCGGGTCGACTATTGGCTCGGCTACGGCGACGCTCTGTATCGTGCAAACAAGTGCGATGCCATGGCGGCGCTCGCCACCTACGTCCGGCTGTGCAAGCGAAGTGTGGCCTGCTCAACTGAAGATGTTGCCTGGGCGACGGCTGCTCTCGACGAGGCTGGCCGATCGGCGTGCCTTGATTAGAAAGTCCGCCGCGACGCGAGCGAGGTGAGCGGGCGCCCAAGCATCGATAACGCAGGTTAAAGCCCCGATTCCGTTCCCGCGCGACAATCCCCCGACGATGCAACAAAAGTCGGAGTGAGAC
>JANQOH010000320.1 GCA_028289725.1 Alphaproteobacteria bacterium | reverse complement strand
TCGGTAGATACGCCTCGACCTGTGCCGGCGACCCATTCGCGTCGATCGCCCGCGCATGATTGTTGTGCACCACGAGCGCAAACGCCGCCGCAAAATCGACCGACGCGAGCTCTTCCATCACCGCCAGGAATGCGCCCGCGCGCAAACCCTGGCCGCCATGCGCCGCGCTCACCATCAGGCCGCAAAGCCCGGCCTCCGCCGCCGCCCCGAACATGGCGCGCGGCATCGCCCGCTCGCGCTCCCACGCTGCGCTTTGCGGCGCCATATAGTCGGCGGCGAACCGCTTCGCGGCGTCCACGACGGCGCGTTCATGATCGGTCAATGTCAAATCGGTCATATGTTCTGCCGTGGTTGGGGATTGGGCGATGTGCGACGAGCGCTTCGAATATGGCACCAAGACCTTCTTTGCACGCTCCAACGAAACCGGCAAGCGGCGGACAGCTCGGTCAGCGGTCGCGAGACTTTCGAACTGTCGCCGCACAGGCGAGGCGGTTCGCGGCTGAAAAGTGAGGCGTCGCGACGGCTACCAATCCCACCGTGCCAGCCAGATACGTCGCGATAAGGCGTCGTATTCCTCCTGCGACACTTTGCCATTCAATGCCAAGTCTCTAAGCCGGTCCCGCAAATGCTCCGGCGTTCTCGCTTCCTGCTCTTCCGGGGTCAAAGTTTCGGGCTGGTCGGCCCGGCGAATGGTCCAGTTTGTAAACTTCGACCCGGGATGAGCTATGCGTTCGGCCCATTCGCCTCTTGGTCCTTTGGGGCGGGCTTCGAGCCGCTTAAGTTCGCGCAAAAGGTCGACGCGTTGAGCCAGCGCCTTACGCCTTGCTTTTTCCCGGTCCGCCTCCGTCTCGGTTCGCCAACCAAGGCGGGTCAAATGACCGTGAAGACGCGCAAATACATCTGCGTTCTCGTTGCGTCGAAGTCTTTGCAGTTGATCTTTCGTTTGCTGAAGAAATTTCTGACGCATCAAATCCCATTCCGATGGGCCTGCCTCCGATCGCCGCTTTCGCCGCTCAAGGAAAGCCCTGAATTGGTCTTCGGTTTCGACTTTGATCGATTTGCCATTCTCGATCGATGTGAAGGGTGGTGTCGGGTATTCGACAGGCTCGGCTGGTTTTGCCAAGCCTTCAATCTCCTCAAGTAGCGTTCTTTCCCTGCTGCCAAAATCATCGGGCCAGGTGCCCGGAAAATCATAATCCAGATAAAAGTCTTGATAGCTCTCGCCGCGATTACGTAGCCCGGCAACTAAGCGCGCCGCTCGTCGGTCGCCGCAGGTCCAGGCCCGTTCATCAGTGCCCTTATAGAAGGCGCGGTTCCTAAAGACCTTGTAGAAAGCTCTGGCGAACCAGTGATTTTGCAACGCCTCCATGAAGAGTGGATCGTTCGCCAAATCAGCTTCGAGGTTCGGCTCATCCGTTTGGGCTGGCGGTTCGTAAAGGGGCTGTTCGCCATCTACGAACATCACGTCATCCGGCAGGACTTCGACGTGTCCATAAATCCATAGACGCTGACCGGACCCCGGCCGCCGGAATCCATGATCGAACACGTGATCTACATCGCCGCGCGTTCCATCAGGGTACAACGCGTTTCTGACAGCGTGTGGTCTGCCAAAGCTCCAAAGGACCACGGCTTGGCCATGACGGGTACGCCAATCCATCTGGCCTTCCCATATTCCGTCCACTGACCGCCCGGGCGGCTCCGCATCCTGCTCGATGAGCGGATACCGCTTTTCCAAATACGAATCTTGGTCCTGATTGTCGTCGCTCGGTGACATGGATCTATTGGGTTTTAATTCACCTGCCTTGGCATCGGTTGCGAACTTCTGGCAGCCCGGTATGCCAGAAGCGATCAAGGCAATCGCACAAGCCAAATGTTTGAGGGAAGGACGCATGCAATCAGGATCGTAGTACAACCAGTCCTAGTGAGCTTTTCGGTTATATCGCCTTGTTGCCGGCCGGCCTGCAAGAAAAGGATCGATTGCGGGTCGGAACGATTTTAGTCCGGTTTCGCTGGATTCGCCGGGCCAATCTAATGTATGGTCCGCGCCATGATGCTGAAATCGCTTGCTTTTCTGGTTGTGCTGGTGCCGTCGGTCGCGCTCGCCAATCCTCTCGTCACCGAAGCGTGGCAAGACATTCTGGATCTCGAGTTCGAGGGCGCCGAGGTCGTTTATGACGACAGCGTTAGCCTGATGCTGCCCGACCAAGTGGACGAGGCGTTCAGCGTGCCGTTGGTGATGGATTTTCGGTCCGCGCCATTTGAAGTCGCCGAGATCGCCTTGTTCGTGGAGAACAATCCGTTCCCGCAGGTTGCACGGATCTATCCGGCGCAGCCCATCCATGCGATCGGTTTCAACATCCGGCTCGAGCAGACGACGCCGGTCCGCGTCGCCGCGATGGACCGGGAAGGCGTCTGGCACGTCGCGCATCGCGAGGTCCATGTCTCATCGCCGGGCGGTTGTCAGGCCGCGCCGCCGCGCAGTTATCTGTCGACCGGTGAAGTCACGATGCGTCAGTTCGTGCGTCCGGACGGCCACAGCCGCCTGAAGCTGAAAATCGGTCACCCGATGCACACAGGCTTGGCGACAAACGAAGCGACCGGCGAGGTCATACCCGCGCACTACATCGATCAGATGACCGTCGGCGGACATCTCGGCGATCTTGCCACCATGACGCTCTGGGCGTCGGTGGCGTCCGATCCTGCGTTTGTTTTCGATTTGCCTGAGAAGCAAAAGAGCATCAGCGTGAACGCCGCCGATACCAACGGTGAAGATTTCACGACCCAAGCGCAGCCGACCACCGTGCCGCGTGGATTCAAACCGGGTGAGGCGCCACAAAGCTAGCCCGCGCCGCCATCCTGACAAGGAAATCGTCGGGGCGGGGATCCACCCAGTCAGAGCGTCTGCGAGAACTCCACGACTTCGCGCGTCCGCTTCACCTTGTCGCCCCAATTCCGGTCAAACTCGGCGATGAAGCCTTTCAAGGTGTCGGACGCCATCAGTTCTTCGGCCTTCGCGAGATCGGGGAACTCATAAAACGCGATGTGCACATTGTCGAAGACGCTGCTCCAACCACGTTTGGCGCTGATGGTTATGAATTCCCTATGCGCATCGGGCAGGTGCTCGTTCTGATACCACGTGTCAAACGCATCGCGGATCGACGGGTCGACCTCGGCGCGAACAATCAAATAGGCGGTCATCGCTAATTCCTAAACTTCGGGCTGGTTGGTTTAAGCCGGTGTCAAGACTTCATAAGTCGAGACTTCATAAAGAGTCATGTACACGACCCATTTTGATTCGGAACGAAATGCCATCTCAGGCCATCTCGACTGATCGGGGTAGCGGGTCAATCGAACTGTCGTTGCCCGCCGCGGTGGCTGTGGTCCCGTTGCGTCAGGTTTGTCCTAGACCGTCAATCGCAGCGGCAATTTTCACCACGTCTGCAGCGTAAAATCCGGCGGCGTTGAGACAGTTCGTTTCAAGCAGCTTCAAACCCGCTTCCGTCTGACAGATGTCCATGACATAGGCCGGCGCGTAGCCCAGATTGAGTTCGACCATGCGCTGCGCGAATTCCAGCGCGTCGTCGGCGATCTCGTGGCGGTAAACGACCCGTGTTCCCTCTTTGTAGAGCGAATAGGTGACAATCTGTTCGTCGACCACCCATAGACGCCATTCTCGAAGAATGCGTATGGGCTTGGTGAGCATCAATTGCGTATCGTGACGAAGCGATCCGGTCGGGATATCGGCTTCATCGAGGGCAAGAACCTTCTCGGCCATTCGGATAATGTCGCCCGTCGATTTCACATTGCCAGGTTCTTCTTTGCTGTCGCCAACGGGCCGCAAGAACCACGTCCGTCCGTCATCAATTAAGCGACCGGGTATGTCACGCAATGATAGGAACAACGCGTCCGATCCGTTCAGAAGGTAAGGGTGCCACGCGCACTCGTGCACAAATGGCCGTATCCTGAATACGCCGGGCGCGTACTTGTTTGCTTCAGCGTTCTTCCACAAAGCATAAGAGCCGAACATGACAACCGCACCGGGATCGACGATGACAGGTTCGGGAATAAGCGCGCCCACAAACGGCACGACTTTGTGCCAGGTGTAGGGAATTCCCAGCCGGTCCAGCGCCTCAGCTAGCTTGTAGGTGTCTTCGAACTCTTGGAGGATCCACTGCATTTCCTTCGTGCCTTTTGAGAGGTCGGCTGGTTTGACGCAAGGCTAAGATCTCCGTCTGGCATCTTTTTCAATAGCGGACTCTGGCCACTCCGTGGAGCCGCATGAGCAAGCTGTTCGTGTCGCACATCTTTGCATGTGTCGACGCCAATGCGGCCACTACGCGGCGCTGGCATTTTCGATGAGTTCCCAGAATTCCTGCGTGCTGTTGACGCGCGGGAAGGGGGTGTCGGGCACCGGGCAATTCAGGTGTTTGCAAAGCGGCTCCCAGCCCTCCGCGACCTCGAGCACCAGCAAGCGGTCGGCCGGAACCGCCTCGATCACTTCGGCGTTGTGGCGGCGGAACACGTCGGTCGCGTGCGCCGCGTCGCCGAGTTTGTTGCCGAAGGTCTGGTCGGAAATGATTTTGTGCGCCATCGCCATCACCGTGCGCATTTCGGGGCTTGGGATTTTGTCGCGGGCTTCGAGCACCTTATGGATGGTCGCGGAAATACTTTGGTACCAACTGTCCGCGTCGCGCGTGGTGAGGATGATCTTGGCGTCGGGATAGCGATCGACGACCTCGCGCCAAAACCGCGTGGTCGGCCAGTCGACGGCTATCGTTCGACCGTCG
>JANQOH010000306.1 GCA_028289725.1 Alphaproteobacteria bacterium | reverse complement strand
GACCGGCGACGCCATGGCTCACGCGATCCTGCCCGGCGCCGCCGTCGGCTATCTCGTCGCGGGCCTCTCACTCGGCGCCATGACGATCGGCGGGGTGATTGCCGGCCTGGCCGTGGCTCTCTTGTCCGGCTTCGTGACCCGTATCACGACGCTGCGCGAAGACGCGAGCCTTGCCGCCTTCTACCTGATCTCTCTCGCCGTTGGCGTCGTAATCGTTTCGACGCGAGGCAGCAACGTCGATCTGATGCATGTGCTTTTCGGCACCGTACTCGCGCTCGACGACGCGGCACTGATCCTTTTGTGCTCGATCGCCAGCCTCTCGGTTTTAACACTCGCGCTCTTCTTCCGCCCTCTTGTGCTCGAGTGCGCCGATCCGCAATTTCTGCGCTCGGTTAGCGGGCTAAGCGCCGTAACACATTTCACCTTCTTGGCGCTTGTTGTGCTGAACTTGGTGGGCGGCTTTCACGCGCTCGGCACCTTGATGGCAGTCGGTATCATGATCTTGCCGGCCGCGGCAGCACGTTTCTGGACAGACAGTATCGGCGGGTTGATCTCAATAGCGATCGTCGTCGCGATAGGGTCCAGCGTAAGCGGCCTTCTCCTTTCCTATCACTATAGCCTGCCATCGGGCCCCGCGATTATCCTCGTTGCTGGTGTCGCCTACTCGGTGTCGCTGGTCCTCGGGCAAGTCGGTGGCGTCGCCGCGCAGGTTTTCCCGAGACGCCATTTCGAAGCATAGAAGGACACTTTTTTCATGTTCAATCCCAGAACTTTTTTGATTTCTGCGATCGCCCTGATTGCCGCGTGGCTTTCCGCACCCTTGGCGGCATATTCGGACGACCCGATTCCCGTGGTCGCGACCTTCTCAATATTGGGCGACATGGTCGAACGCATCGGCGGTGAACACGTTGCTGTGACAACTCTCGTCGGTCCGCATGGCGACGCGCATGTCTACCAATCGACCCCAGCCGACGCCCGCGCGGCGAGCCAGGCCGATATCCTGATTGTGAACGGGTTGGAATTTGAAGGCTGGCTGGACCGGTTAGTAGAAGCCTCTGATTTTGATGGCATGCTGGTCGTAGCGACGGACGGCATCACGCCGATTACCTTCGAGGAAGACGATGATCACGGCAGCGCGCCGGACCCGCACGCCTGGCAAGACCTGCGTAACGCGGTAATCTACATCGACAACATTACAGCGGCGCTCGCCAAGTCGGACCCGGAAAACGCCACCGCTTACTATACAAGCCGAGCCGAATACGTTGCGGAGATCGAAGTGCTCGATGGCGAAATCCGAACAATGATGAGCGGGGTTCCCGAAGACAGGCGGACGGTGGTCACCAATCATGATGCGTTCGGCTATTTCGCCGCAGCATACGGTCTCGCGTTTGTCGCGCCGCAGGGTGTCAGCACCGAAGCGGAAGCCTCCGCCGCCGATGTTGCCAATCTGATCCGCCAAATCCGCGAACAGTCCATCTCTGCGGTTTTCGTCGAAAATATTACGGATAGGCGGTTGCTTGATCAGATCGCACGTGAAACTGGCGCCGAAATCGGCGGAACGCTCTATTCCGATGCATTGTCTGAGCCGGAAGGCCCCGCCGGCACCTATTTGGGCATGATGCGCCACAATTCACAAACTCTCGCCGGCGCCCTGACAATGTGATGCGCTGCCCTCTCAAAACCGTTCAGGCTGTTCGGAGCAACAGGTGCGTGAGACGAAGTGCGTTACCCGCATCCATTGCACACCTAACAAATAGAACCACACAATGACTCAGAATATTCCGGTAACTGTCCTCACGGGGTTTCTCGGCAGCGGCAAGACAACATTGCTTAACCGCATCCTGACCGAGAATCACGGTCAACGGATCGCGGTGATCGAGAACGAATTCGGCGAGATCGGCGTCGATCAGGACTTGGTGATCAACGCCGACGAAGAAATATTCGAAATGAACAACGGATGCATTTGCTGCACGGTGCGCGGCGACCTGATCCGCATTTTGGGGAATCTTGTCAAACGCCGCGACAAGTTCGATCGCATCCTGCTGGAAACCACGGGCTTAGCCGATCCCGGCCCGGTTGCACAGACGTTCTTTGTTGACGATGAAACCCGAGATGCATTCTCGCTCGACGGAGTCGTCACGATGGTCGATGCGAAACACGCCGAGCTTCATCTCGACGACAGCGATGAAGCGTCGTCGCAAATCGCCTTCGCCGATGTCATCCTGATCAACAAAATCGATTTGGTTGACGACGCCGAAGTCGAAGCTTTGGAACGTCGGTTGCGGACGATGAATGCGATGGCTCGGATCGAGCGCGTGGAAATGGCGAACGCGCCGATGGACCAGGTCTTGAATGTTGGCGGCTTCGATCTCGATCGCGCGCTCGAGTTTAAGCCGAGCTTCTTGGAGCCTGAATACCCGTTCGAATGGGGCGGCGTGTTGTCTCTGGACGGCAACGCCAAGGTGGTTCTTAAGAATGGCCCGGATCCCGCCATGTCGGCAGTGCTAGAAGCGGTTGATGCCGCCACACCCGAAACCCTGATGGAAACGGCCGAGCGCGTTTTCACACGCTTTTCCGCGCCCGCCGAAGATCTCGAACCCAGCGACGCGATGGCGCCCGGAGAGACCCATTGGGGACTGAGCCTTAGTGGAGCCGAGCGGTATGAGTATGCAATCGAGGTCAAACAACCAGGGCTATACGCTCTATTTATTGAGCACACGCCCGAGGAGTTTGGCGCCCGGTTCATCGGCGCCGATGGCGCCGAGCTGAAACCCGTCGCCGAGCATGTGTTCAATCCTGAGCATACGCATGATGATACGGTCGGTTCCGTCGCGCTGGAAGTCGACGGTGAGGTCGACGCCGCAGCGCTGAATTCGTGGCTCAGTCAACTCCTGCAAACGCAAGGCCAGGACATTTTCCGCCTGAAGGGTTTTGTGGCCATGGCCGGCGAAGACCGACGGTTTGTGTTCCAAGGCGTACACATGCTGTTCGATGGTCAACCGGCGGAGGAATGGCGCGACCAACCCCGCTCGAACCGGCTGGTGTTCATCGGCCGCAATTTGGACCAGGACGCATTGGAGCAGGGGCTGCGCCGTTGCCTGGCAGCGTGAAAGCGGTTGTTACACGACGCGCATTGCCATTGTGTTGATCCCGCCGGACACAGACTCCGTCGTCGAGACATAGGCCAATAGGTCATGA
>JANQOH010000300.1 GCA_028289725.1 Alphaproteobacteria bacterium | reverse complement strand
ATGCCCGCGACCGACGAGACATTGACGATCGCGCCGCCACCCTGCGCCTCCATGACCGGCAGCACATATTTGCAGCTCAAAAACACGCTGGTCAGGTTGTAGGTGATGTTGGCGTCCCAGTCGGCTTCCGAAATCTCGGTCGGGCCGCCGGGGATCGATCCGCCGACATTGTTGTGGAGGATATCGATCCGGCCGTATGTTTTTTGGCAGGCCGCGATCATCTCTTGAACCTGCGCGCTATCGGTGGCGTCGGTGACATGCGCGACCGCGTCGCCACCTTCGGCTTTGATTGCCGCGACCGTGTCCTCCGCCGCGGCGGGATTGATATCGACCGCAAACACTTTCGCGCCCTCGCGCGCGAACAGGACCGACGCCGCCTTGCCGTTGCTCCAGCCCTCAGCCACCGATCCCGCGCCAACCACCAGCGCGACCTTGCCGTCCAATCTGCCGCTCATTGATTTCGTCCTAATCGCTTACGCCCGCGAGGCGGCGGGCAGGTCGGCTTCTAACACGCCGGCCTCAGGGTCTTTGAAAGTGTCGTGATCGAAGGCGTTTTCGCTTTTTGCGATGATCGAGGTGACGGTGGCGTCGCCAGTGACGTTGACCGCTGTGCGCATCATGTCGAGCAGACGGTCAACGCCGATAATCAGGGCAATGCCCTCGACCGGTAGGCCGACTTGGTCGAGTACCATCGATAGCATGACCAGACCGACGCCGGGCACGCCAGCGGTGCCGATGGAGGCGAGCGTCGCGATCATGATCACTGTTAGATAATCGACGATACCGAGGTCCACGCCAAAAACATGGGCGATAAACACCGTCGCGACGCCTTGCATGATCGCCGTGCCGTCCATGTTGATCGTCGCACCGAGCGGGACGGTGAATGATGCGACGGAGTTCTTGACGCCGAGCCGGTATTCGACCGACCGCAGCGTCACGGGGATGGTCGCGTTGCTGCTGGCGGTGCTGAACGCGAAGACCATCGCCGCGCGCATTTTGCGGAAGAACATCATCGGATTCAGGCGGGCAACGAACCGGATCAGCAGGCCGTAGACACCGATGGCGTGGACGAGCAGCGCCGCGACCACGGTCAGGAAATAGCTCGCCAACGGCAAGATGATGTCGACGCCTTGGGTGGCGAATGTCTTCGCGATCAAGCAGAAGACGCCGTATGGCGCCAATTTCATGACAATGCCGACCATGGCCATGACCACGGCATTGAGATCAACGAAGAAGTTTTGAACGTGCCGGCCGCGCTCACCGGCGAGTGTCATCGCGACGCCGAAGATGATCGCGAACACGATGATTTGCAGCATATTTCCTTTCGCAAAAGCGGCGACCGGATTGCTTGGCACGATATCGATGACGACGTCGCCCAGCGGCGGTGCTTCGCGACCCTGAAACTCTGCCGTAGGATCGGATATGTCAAAGCCGTCACCAGGCGAAACGATCCCGGCGAGCGTCAGCGCGATGGTGATCGCGACGGCCGTGGTGAACAGATATAGCGCGATCGCCTTAATTCCGATACGCCCGAGCGCCGCCACATCGCCGAGCGCGGTGACGCCGCAAACCAGCGAAACGAACACCAAAGGAACGACGAGCATTTTCAGGGCAGCAACGAAAATGCTGCCGATAACGCTGAACAGGCCGCCGACCACCATGTCTTGAACGAAGCCGGTGTCGGCAAACACCATGTTGATGATGACGCCAAGCACGGCGCCCGCCACCATGGCGATCAAAATCTCTGATGTCAGCGTTAGCTTGCGACGTTCCGCCAAGTTTGCCTCCCGCGCCTGTCTCCGTCCCCACTACGTCCCTTAGCTCGGGTGATCCGGTCCCGAGCGGGACGCTCATGGTAGCACAGCGATCAACGCGGCCGTTCCCGGTGCGTTATGGCGGGCAAGGCTCGGCGCTGGGTTGGCCATGACCGCTTAGACGACTTTTCACGGCGCTCAGGCACGACACTTGGATAAGGGATGCCTCCGTCACATTCGAAGAATGAAATCCGTTTTTCAGAGACAAATCAGCAATTTAAACCGTGTGGATAAGAATTTACTTGGGAATACCTTGGACTGTCGCGTTCCGCGCCGTTCAGTTCTGGCCGGTTTGTTGGCGTTGCCTGAGAACCGCGCTTTGGCGGCGTTGCCAAGCAATCCCCACGTGGTGGTGGTTGGCGGGGGGACCGCAGGAATCACCGCGGCGCACGGCTAACCGACCCGCTTAGACCGAACTAGTTCGCGGTGTCGGAAAACACGTCCTCGGCCACCTGGGCTTCGGGCGTCAGGTACCCGCCATAGCGAACGCGCGGCGTGTCACGCGACCGATCGATCCATTCGGCAAGCGACGAAACCGGCGGTAACGCCGGAGACCGGTAGACTTCGGTCATGGTCGCCGTCCGCTGTTCCGACGATCCGTCTTGCGCCACACGGTCCCGGATTTTTTGCTCGTTCCACTTGAGCAGCACGCTCCGCTCTTCGTCCGCGAGGATCGCCACGCCTGCGAGTTCGAACACGCCCGGGCACTGCCACGCCAAACCCCAATCACCGACATGGCTCATGATTTCCTGATGCAGCGGCACGAGCTTGGTCAGGGCCTGCATATGCGACCATTGGCCGGTGGTGTGCGCGGCGCGGATCGTAAAAATCCGGGTCCGGAGTTTGTCGATGTTCGCGCCGATCGCCTCATCAAATACGGTGCATGCCGCCGGGGCCGGTTGCGGCTGGGCTTCAGCGAACGCGGCGAGATGCCGCGCCTCGGCGACCGCACTGCCCGGTGCCCAAGCCGCGGAACGGCTGGCGCCCGTCACATAAATCGGCAAGGCATTCACTAGGCCGACCACGGTGATCGTTTCGGTCTGCACCGGCTGGTCGCAAAGGTCGCTGCCTTCACCCTCAAGCCACGCGGCCGCGCCGTCGAGGATCGCGGGGAGGCTCGGCGCGACCTTGTCCGCGAACTTGCTTGGGGCCGCGAACCGTTCGGCAGCGCCCTTCATGGTTAGGGTGACGAGGACATAGGCGCTCGCGTCGCAATCGGTATGAGCCTCCGCGCGCACATCGTCCGCTTCATGCACGACTGCGGTCATATCCGCCGCAAACGTGCCGGACTCGGGTAGCAAGAGCAGAGCCGCCGCGCCTGCGAGAGCTGATTTGAGTGACATGGAACGGCACATACGACCCGACCGATTGGCGCGCTTGTGTATCGCGCGCCCGATATCGTCTGAAGGAAATGAATGCGGCATGATGACTGTGTCCGGTGGTTGATGAAATGGTGCGGGTGAAAAAATGACGTCCGTCGACGCACGACATTCGTGGCGGAGCTTGGGCCTTTTCGTTATAGCGGGTGGGCACCCAATGCAACCGCGCGCGTGTCCGGTTGTAGATGGCCAATTCCATGGAGGCTGGGCGGAGACTCAATGGCCGAGCTCAAAACCAAGGAAAACGATGCCGACGTTGCCGCGTTCTTGAAATCGGTCGCCCCTGACCGACGGCGGGACGAAGCGCATCAACTCCACGACATGATGGCTCGGATCACCGGCTGTCCGGCGCGCATGTGGGGCAGCAGCATCGTCGGCTACGACCGCTATCATTACAAGAATGTCAGTGGCCGGGAGGGCGATTGGTTTGTCACCGGTTTCTCGCCACGAAAACAGGCGCTTAGCATCTATATCATGCCGGGATTCAGCGCCTATGGCGATCTGTTGGCGCAACTCGGCAAACACCGTATTGGGAAATCCTGCCTGTATCTGACACGGCTCGAGAATGCCGATCCTGGTGTCCTTGAGCGTTTGATCGAAGCATCCGTGAGGGACATGTGGCAGAAATACGGGTCCGGCGACTGAATCTGGTCGCCAGCGTTACTCTAGCTTTGAAGGGATGTGGTCGGGTTTTGGTGATCGGGGCCGACGTAGAGGGAGGACTACATCGGCCCCGCGCACAACCGACTTGCTGTGGAGGCTATTCTTGACGCAAGTCGGCACCCCATAGGTGGTGCCCCCGAAAGACGCTCTAATTTTAGGTGCGGCGCCCGGCTTGCGCATGATGCAAATGGACTATGTCGATTCGCTCATTTTTTTGGCTTTTCCGGCCCCAAAACACTGGCTTCCTGCCCCTCACGAGTGTCTCAAGTGCTGATGGCGCGCGGAAGAAATCGGGTCCGTGGCCGACAACCCCCTCAATGTCTTTGCAGATGGAGGGGCGCGGATAGACAATGTCTAACGGCCCGTCCAAAGCCGAAAATCGAGAGGTGACATGTCAAATCGTCAAATTGTGTTGGCGTTGGCCGCTTGCGTGGGTGTCGCGGCGTGTGGCGCCTTAGCGGAGCCGGAAATCATCAGCGGCGATGCGAGCCAGGTCACAATCAAGGCCGGGACACACATGAACCCGGGCGCTTTGGCTGAGATCCATTGTGAAGACCACGGCAAAAGCCCGGTGCTGACAAATGTCGAAGATCCGGAGTTTTACGGCAAAGAGTCGATGTTCTTTTTCGAGTGCCGGTAGGCGCCGGCATGCCGAAGCTAATCGGCTGTTAATGGTGAATAAAGTTCGGGCCTAGCCCGGATTGGGGCTAGGCCCGAACATGTCTGAGGTTTTCGACCTCGCAGGCGCTAGAAGCCGAGACCGGCGAGGGCTGGTCCGCCGCCACCGCCATTTGTGCTGCTCGATACCGCCATGGCGTTGCCCTGGACCGCATTAACGCCGCTATTGAAGTTGTTGTTGTTGAAGGTCTGGTTTTGGAACGCGCCTTCAGCAAATTCCATGCGCGCGTCGAAGTTTTGGCCGATGGTAATTTCGGTTTCCGACGTGACGATCTGAACCGAATTCTGCTGCAATGCGGCGACGGCGACCGCGTTGTAGTCGCCGAACCCGTCGCCGAAATTACCGACGCCGACGTCGATATGCTGCCAATTATCGTCCGCAATTGCGCCAGGGGCCGCGAAAACAATTGCGATAGCCGACAGACCAGTCAAAACTCGTGCCGTGAAATTCATGCCGCAATCACCTTAACTATATGAAACATTGCTATAATTTTTGATCGTCGCCCGGGCTAATGGCGGGTCGTGGCGAATGAGCCGTGATCGGCAAAGAAACTAGATCGCTGCGTCTTCGTTTCTAGCGCGCGCGGCCGCGCGCAGCGGACACGCATCCAGACGAGCCGCCTAATCGATCTGACGCAGGCTCATGGGGACACCCGGCCCGACGCATTCCCGAAACTCTCAAATATCGTTTCGCATGTGGAAGAACAGGCAAATCGTCATAGTTTCAATTTAACGCAGCCGTACCTACGATCGGGTTCGACGGAATGACTGCCGAAGCATGTCGGGATTGCTCGCTCGCTGGGAGCGAACAGCGCTTTCGAAACCTGGTGCAAAGTTCGATCCAGGGCATCGTCATCCACCGCAATGACAAAGTTTTACTGGCCAACCAAGCCATGGCCGACATGCTTGGTTATGACGATCCGGAAGAGCTACGTCAGCTAAATAGCATCGACGAATACGTCCACCCGAGCGACATCGCGCGCACGCGAACCTACCGATCGGCCCGGCTAAGCGGTCAGAAACCGCCCAACGACTACGAGATCCGCATTGTCCGTAGGGACCGGTCATCATGTTGGGTCAATTGTCGCGTCATGATAGTCGACTGGGACGAGAACCCGGCTTTCCAGGCAGTATTCTTTGACATTACGGAACGCAAGGAGACGGAAGCGGCATTGCGCGAAAGCGAAGCCCGGTTGGCGACCGCTCAGCGGATCGCGCATCTCGGAAATTGGTTGCGCGACTATCGAACCGGAACGTTGGAATGGTCGGACGAGGTGTTTCGCATATTTGGTTTTGAGCCAAAGGCGTTCGAGCCGACCAAGGAGATTTTTTCCAGCGCCGTTCATCCGGACGATCGCGAGGAAGATGCGGCGGAGCTTCAAAGGGCGATCGAGACCCATACGCCCTATTCGATCGACCACCGCATTATCCGACCCGATGGCGAAGTTCGCTGGGTTCACCAAAGCGGCGAGATCGACTATGACCAAAACGGCATGCCGGCCAGGACCTTTGGCACCATTCAGGACATCACCGAGCGGAAGCTCGCAGAGAAACAGACCTTAGCCCTCATCAAAGAGCGGGAACACGAGGCCTATACGCGTCAGTTGGCCGAGCGCGAGCGCGACGAAGCCATGGAACGGCTGACGGAAGCAATCGAGAGCATTTCCGAAGGCTTCGCGATTTGGGGGGCGGACGCGCGCTTGGTCATGTGCAATTCCAAATATTTGGAAGTGTTCCGGGACCTCTCCGACATTTTGGTGCCGGGTGTGCATTTCGAGCGTTTTCTCGAAACGGCCGTCGATCGTGGCGTTTACGACCCCGGCGAATTGTCGGTCGATGAATTCATTCAGAGCCGGCTAGATGAGCATTGCAATCCGGCCGGACCGTTCGAGCGCCGCGTCGGCGATGATCGATGGGTCCGCATCAGCAAGCATCGGACGGACTCAGGCGGCGTCGTCGGAATCTGGACGGACATCACCGAGCGAAAAGAAGCCGAGGAGACCATTCGCGATCTCGCGGTCAAGGATGCGCTGACCGGACTCGTCAATCGAAACGGCTTTCAAGATTGCCTGGCGGACGCGATCGAGACCGCGCGTGAGATTCAGTCCCGCGTCGCGCTTCTTTTTCTCGACCTGGATCGCTTCAAACAAGTGAACGACGAGACCGGCCACCCGGGCGGGGACGCGCTGCTGAAACAGGTTGCGCGCCGCTTTGTCTCATTGACCCGCGACTCAGATATCGTCGCACGCCTCGGCGGCGACGAATTTGCCATCATTTTGACCACAACGGCCACCATCGATACGGCGCGCCAACTGGCAAAACGTATCAACGATAGCCTTGCGCAGCCGTTCTCGATCGATGGCCGTGACATCAGCAGCGGGACCAGCATCGGAATCAGCATCTTCCCCGATGACGACACCAATGCGGACGGATTGATCCGGAAAGCCGATATGGCGCTCTATCAGGCCAAGAATCGTGGCCGGGGCACGTACCAACTTTATGACAAACGCATGCACTCGGCGGTTCGCCAGACCCGCGCCTTGGAGAACGAGTTACGATCGGCGCTCCTAAGTCACGAATTCGTGCTGCACTACCAGCCGCAATTCGATATCACCGGTGTCGAAGTGATCGGTATCGAGGCCTTGCTGCGGTGGCAGCATCCGGACCGCGGGCTGTTGTCGCCGGCGGACTTTATCGACGTCGCTGAGTCGAGCGGCTTGATCGTCGATATCGGCAAATGGGTCGTTGCCGAAGCCTGCGCTCAGATCAAGCAGTGGTCGGGCGGCGGCTTGCCTGAGGTTCGCGTGGCCGTGAATCTTTCCGCGCGGCAGTTCAGAAGCGAGGATTTGGTCGAGACGATCCAGGCGGTCCTCGTCGATACGGGGATTGATCCGCGCTTGCTCGAACTCGAAATCACTGAAAGCATGGTGATGCACGATATTGAGCAGACGACGGTTCGTCTCAGCCAACTCAGCCAGTTGGGACTCGATATCGCGATCGATGATTTCGGGACCGGGTACTCGTCGCTTGCTTATCTTAAGCAGTTTCCGGTGCAGCGCCTTAAAATTGATCGTTTATTTACCGGCCTATTGGACGCCGCATCGCAGGATACCGCGATCGTCGATGCGATTATCCGCCTTGGCCACAGCCTCGGTCTGAAAGTTACGGCCGAAGGCGTCGAAACCAGCGAGCAACTTGCCGTGCTGCGGAACCTGGGTTGCGATGAAGTGCAGGGCTACTTCTTTGTGGAACCGATGCAAGCTGATGCATTGGAGAACTGGTTCGAGGCCCGCCCACAACCCTTGAGCACCGAACTTTTGGATGCGATGACCTGAACTCGGCGGATCGCCCGTCATGATCTGGATGTTGGTCCCCGTAGCCTGCCAGATTTCCGCCGCGCAAGGAATCGCCGGTCGACCTTCCACAAAGAGCGATTGATCAATTCGATTAGTTAACAAACTAATCGTATGGCCAGGTATGTCCGCCTTCGCAATTGTTTCGCGACTGGACTATTTGCGTAGTTCTCACCGCGTTTTTGCGACGCATGCGTAGAAAATTTCAATAAAAATGCTCCGAATGGTGCATTTGCATCATGCGACGGGGATGGCTTGGTGTCATTTTCCGCCCCCGCGACACGTCCGTCCAGGCTCGTTTTGAGCTGTTTTAGGGCAAATCGGACGGGCGTTGTCGTCGAGATATTGGGCGGGCACGCAATTTTTTAATGCGTGAAATCAAAGTGTTAACACCTGATGCACGGCGAGTTCGTTTGAGGCATCGGGCCATCATAGGAAGCAAGGCATTATGGCACTCGTACACGTCATCGACATCGCCACTGGGGAAGTAGTCGCGGCATATCCGGTTCCGCCGGTCACGAACATTCCGGTCCAGGAAGGACAGGAAGTTTTCTTCGTCGACATTCCTTACGGCGATCCGGCCAACGCCGACGTGCAAGTCGAAATCATCGACGATCAAGACGTCCAAGTGACGACCGAAGACGGTACGGTGCTGATTGAAGGGCTATACCAGCTCCTGGAGGACGGTGCGCAAGTCCGCATGGTGTTCGCGGACAGCGGCCAAAGCTATGGCGAGGGCCAACAGGCTCTGACGGTTCCCGAGTTCGCCAGCCTTGACGCGTTTGCGCCGCCCGCGGCCGGCCAATCCGGCGATTCCGGCGGTGTGCCGACCGGCACCGGCGGCCGCGGCAACGATGGTTCGATCAACCCGCCCGATTTGAATGAGCCGCATATTCGTGCAGTCGGCATCGATGGTCTGATCCCGCGCCCAGAGTTCGATATCGAGACCGATATCGAAACCGACAACATTCAGCAGCCTGACGCGCCGATCATCCTGACGCCCAGCACCGCGATGGTATGGGAAAAAGGTCTCGACGGCCTTGGCGGCGGTGACGGCGAAGGCGACGGCGAGGGAGGCGGCGACGCGCCGAGCTCGCCCACCGACGGCTCTTTCATGGCGCGCGCCAGCTCCCCAGACGATGGGGGCGGTGCGGACGAAGCGACGCTCCATGCATTTTTTGGGCTGGCTCCCGGCACGCTTGATGCGGCCGGCTATGGAAATTCTTTCAACGGGTCAGGCTTCAAGACCACGATCAACGTCAACGATGGCGATACGATTTCGTTCGATTGGCTCTTCGACGGCGACGACGGCGTCTTCTTCAATGATTTCTCTTTCGTTGTTATCGACGGCGTTGTCATTCCGCTCGCCGGGCATACCGATCCAGGCGGCTTTAACACTGGTTGGCAGACTTTTAACCATGTCGCGACAAGTACAGGGCCGCTTGAGATCGGCTTTGGCGCCGTCAATGTCGGCGACAGCGTCGTCGACTCCCACCTGTTGGTCGATAATTTGCGCGTCAATGGCGCGCCGGTCACCGATGGCAGCTTCGAGTCCGGCGGTTTCACTGGCTGGATGTCGATCGGCGACGCGCAGGTTATTTCCGACCATGAAGGCGGCAATGTCGATGATCCCGGCACGATGCCGGAAACCAACCTTGAGTTCGACTTCGGCACCTTGGATACCGGCGGCGGCGTGATCACCAATGTCACGCACCCCGACGGCACGACGTTCGACAATGGCGACTCATTCCTAATCCAAGGCACCTTCCCGGGCGGCGAAGGCATCGATTGGATTTTGACGGTCAACAAGAACACCGGCGACTTCGAATTCGAGCTCATCGACAACACGCTCGATCACACCGGCATCAACCTGATCGGCGAGGATGATCAGGTGTTCCTGGTGTTCGATTATTCCGTGCAAGTCGGCGATCAAAGCGCGTCCTCGACCTTGACGGTTGGCGTCAAGGATGACGGCCCGCTGATCTCGCTGAAGGACGGCGAATTCGGCCAAAACATGCTGTTCGAAGACGGCTTGCTGAACGTCCAAAAGCAAGAGCCGTTTTTCCCGACGGCGTCTCAGGGGCTCAACTTCAACTTCGGTGCCGATGGCCCCAACGAAGACGGCATGGGCTTTACCATTGCGTTGAAGAGCGTCTCCGATGGTGACGGTGAAGGCGGTCCGCTGCCGAGCGGTTTGCAGACCAGCGCCGACGACCTGCCGGTCAACACGTTCTACGACGCGGCGAACAAAATGCTGATCGGCTACACCGGCGAAGACGCGTTCAACGAGGACGCGTGGGTGTTCACGGTCGAACTCGTCGACTTCATGGACGGTCCTCCGGGCCCGGGCATGGCGGAAGCCTTGTTCAGGCTCTATCAGGCGATCGAGCACCCGGACATTAACGAGATCGGCGTCGACGATCCGATCGACTTGCTGTTCACCATCACCGCGACCGACGGCGATTTCGACACCGCCAGTGTCGATGTCCTGTTCATCGTCAAGGATGATGGCCCGAACGTCGTTATTGATACCGGCGCGCCGCTCGACATGCTGGTGCTCGACGAAACGCGCCCTGAGGGCGACGACATGGACGGCCCGAACGCGACTCCGGGTCTGATGAGCACGACGGCTGACTTCTCCGATAATTTCGTCAACGCGCCAGATTTTGGCGCCGACGGTCCGGGCACCGCGTCGTTCACGCTGCTGCTGAACGGCGCGAATGTCGGCTCCGGCCTCTTTGCGCTCGAGCCGAACGATACCGACGATGGTGACGGCGACGGCATCGGCCAGGGCGCCGAAATTCTGCTGAACCAGGATGGCAATGTCATCACCGGCTCGGTTGGCGAAGTCGACTACTTCACGATCAGCATTAATCCCGACACGGGTGTCGTGACGTTCACTCAGCTAGAGAATATCTGGCATGCCGACACGGACGACGATGACGACAGCCAAGCGCTGACCACGGAAACGCCCGATCTGTTGCAGCTGGTTCATTCGGTGACCGATTCCGATGGCGATAGCGCCTCGGCGTCGCTCGACCTTGGCGGCGGCAACGTCTTCAAGATCGAGGACGATGGCCCCGACGCATCGGTGATCGACGGCGAAGGCGGCAACCCAGCCATGCTGGTGCTTGACGAGACGCGTCCTGAGGGCACGGAAACTGACGGCGACAGCAATCCGGCCGGCCTGATGAGCGTGTCCGCGGACTTCTCGCTCAACTTCGAGACCACGCCCGTGGATTACGGCACGGACGGCGAAGGCGACGTCATCTACTCGCTGATGCTCGCCGGTCCAAATGTCGGCTCCGGCCTATACGCGCTCGATCCGACCGATACCAGCGATGCGGTTGACGGCATTGGTCAGGGCGATGAGATCGTCATGAACCAGGACGGCAATGTGATCACCGGCTCGGTCGGCGAGATCGTTTACTTCACCATCGAGATCGATCCGGACTCCGGCGAGGTGACGTTCACGCAGTTCAACAATATTTGGCATTCGGAAACCGACGATGACGACGACAGCGAAGCGCTAACGACCGAAGAGCCCGGCGAACTGCTCGTCGTGCAGACGGTGGTCGATGCCGATGGCGATAGCGACTCGGCTTCGATCGATGTTGGCAACGGCAATGTCTTCAAGATCGAGGACGACGGACCGGATGCCTCCGCTCTCGTATTGTCGCTGAGCGATGTGACGCATGACGAGACGCCTGGCGTCCAAGTTGCTGATGGCGCGGACGATCAAGCCGGCGCGCTGCCAGGCGTGTTCGATGGCACGGGTGTCATCGGCTGGGCGTCCGAGACGATCCTCGTCAACGATGGCGCCGCAGGTGTCTACGGTACGGACGGTCCGGGTTCTGTGTCCCTGTCGGGTCTCGTGACCTCGGGCGGCGGCACCTTCACCAACGGTGGCTTCGGGACGGAAACCAACCTCGTCATGA
>JANQOH010000255.1 GCA_028289725.1 Alphaproteobacteria bacterium | reverse complement strand
TACTCGATCCTCCTGATGTCGGGCGATTTCAGCTCGCCGCCTTCACTTTGATCCAATCGTCGCGTCCCGGGTCGCCGCCGCCGGCCACCACGCCAAGGCGCGGGACGTAGTGATCCCAACCGTCGCCGTGGGGAGCGACCATCGGCTCGGGGATGCCGCTATGCACCATCTTGAGCAGCGTGCCGCCGTCCTGGGCCGCGAGGGTGATTTCGATCAGGCTTTCGCCAGGCGGCAGGGTTTCGCCACCTTCCCAACCCCAGGTGTAGACCACGCGTTCCGGCGGTGAGACTTCGATCACCTCGCCGCGCGCGACGTCTTCGCCGTTGACGTTGACCCGGTAAGTGCCGCCTTTCCGGTTCTCAAATGTCGCCTCGGTCCCCATCCACTGGACCATTTTTTCGGGCTCGACCAAGAACCCGAATACGGTCTCGCGCGGGGCTTCGATATAAATCTCGCGCTCGACCGTGCCGTCAGCCGTTTTCGCCATCTGTATCTCTCCTGTGCTGCGCCTCGGCCGCGTCCTTCAGGCGATCGAGACCATCCTGCCAATAAGAATCGATGAAAGCCTTGACGTCCGCGACCGCTTGCGGCCGAGAACGGTAGAGCCGCCGCGTGCCGTCCTTGCGCACGCTGAGCAGGCCCGCTTGTTCCAAAATTTTCAGATGCTGCGAGATCGCTGGCCGCGAGACGTCGAACGCGCGGGCAATGTCGCCCGCCGAAAGCTCGGTCTCGCGAACCATCTCTAGAATCTTGCGCCGATTGGGCTCGGCGATCGCACGCAGCACCGTGTCCATGACACTTACGTAAGCATACACTTACGTAAGTGTCAACTTACATATAAAGAGCTGCGATTGGCTGTCCTGATATCCTATAAAAATTATTTTGATTCAGGTACTTATTGGCTTTGTCGACGAGCGAGAGCGTGTATCCGCTATTGATTGAGCGCCCACCAACAATCCAGCTGAATGCCGTAAAGCGGTATGGTTGCGGGACGTTCGAAGCGGTCCCAATACGCGAGTCGATCGACGGGCGCGAAGTAGAGCGGCACCACGTAGTGACCGTCGCGGAGCCGCAGATCGAGGGCACGTGTCGCGGCGATGAGCGACGCGCGCGTCGGCGCATCCACGATGCGTTCGATCAAGGTATCGATCAGGGTATCGCGGACACCGGCGTAATTGCGGCTGCCTTGGGCGTCGGCGGCGGCGGTGGACCAGTAGATGCGCTGCTCATTGCCCGGCGACAGAGATTGGCCCCAACGGTGAACCGTCATGTCGAAATCGAAGCTCTCGCGGCGCGCTTGATATTGCGCCGGGTCGACGGTTCGTACGCGCGCGCGAACGCCTAAACGTTCGAGGTCACGGATATAGGCGAGTGCCACGCGTTCGAACGTCGGATCGACGAGCAGGATTTCGAACGCGAGGACCGATCCTTCGGGTGATATGCGGACGCCGTTGCGGACCTGCCAGCCAGCGTCCTTCAGGGCCTGATCGGCGGCGCGCAGCCGTGTCCGTCGTTCTTTCGGCGGTGGCACGCCGAAATCGGCGGCCAAGTCCGAATTCTCGAAGTAGCTCAGGTTGCGCCGATAGGTGTCATGGAAATAGGCGCTGTTGATCCACTCGAACGCGAATGCCTCGGCGAGCGCCGCGCGGACACGAACGTCCGAAAAGATCGCACGCCGCGTGTTAAACACCAGTCCCGTCATGCCGACTGGGCGCGCGTTGGCGTGCTCCTCGCGTTGCACTAGGCCCTCGGCGACGACGGGATGATCATAGGCGGTTGCCCAGCGCGCCGGGTCGCGCTCAAAACGTAGATCGTACTCGCCCGCCAAGAAGGCCTCGAGCGCTACACCGGCATCACGGTAGTAGGTGTAGCTCACATGATCGAAATTGTGCCGGCCCTGGTTGACCGGCAAATCGCGTCCCCAATAGTCGGCGACGCGTTCGTAGCGGATCGCCCGTCCGGCTTCGACCGCGGCGATGCGGTATGGGCCGCTGCCAAGCAACGGTTCCAAGCTCGTCTCATCGAACGTCCGCCCTTCGAACGCGGTGGCGGACAAAATCGGCATTAGGCCGATGATCAACGGCATTTCCGCGTTGGCGTCCGCCGCAAATGTGAATCGCACGCGCCTGGGGCCAACTGCGCGTGCATCCGCGGCAGCGCGATAGTAGGTCCGGTAATGCGGCAGGCCGTGATCGCGGAGTGTCCGCCACGAAAACAATACGTCGTCGACTGTCACCGGCATGCCGTTGTGAAACCGAGCGCGATCATCAAGCGCGAATTCGACCCAAGACCGGTCCGGTGCCATGGCAACGGATTGCGCCAGCAAGCCATAAAGTGAGAACGGCTCATCCATGGATCGCGCCAATAACGACTCATGAGCCATGCGCAGCCCGGCGGCCGGTACGCCTCGTACGATGAATGGGTTCAGGCTATCGAAGGTTCCGACGCGCGCTTGCCTTAAACTACCGCCTTTCGGCGCGTCCGGATCGGCATAGTGGAAATGCTTGAATTCCTGCGCGTATTTCGGTGCGCCATGCATAGCGATGGCGTGCGCGAACGGCGGTTGATCGGCAAGGGCCCCGTCATCATGGGCGGACCATACCGCGAGCCCGATAATGAACGCGCAAAGAATACTCAGGTATGTCGAGCACCGCACAACGGAATGGCGAGGTCTCGACATCAGGCCATCACGATCGCACGGTCGCGTCTCGCCATGGTGGCGCGCGCATCATTCGCTGGTCGTTAGCTCACTAATGCGGGCCGCCAGCATCTCATGCTCAGCGCTGTCGGGCGGCAACATTACCAGCAATCGGTTCCATAGGGCCGCCGCCGCTTCTGGCCGGCCGGACTGCGCCTCCGACAAACCGAGGAACCACAAGGCGTCCGGTTGCCGTTCATCAAGCGCGAGGACGCGTTGATAAAGGGTCACGGCACGGTCGCTCAGGGGTTGGTCGGGTTCGCCCAGGAGCATTTCGACTTCGGCCAAGCCGCCCAGCGCGTCAATGTCTTCGGGTGCTTGCTCGACCGCATTGGCATACGCGTCGCGGGCGCCCGGCAGGTCCTCAAGCACGCGCTTCGCGCGGCCGAGGCGCTTCCAGCCGTCGGGATCGTCCGGATTTTCGATCAGCCGCCCTTCCAGGCGCGCGACCATGCTGTTGATCGCAGCCATCTGCTCTTCGGGCGTCATCTCCGCCGCCATTTCGAGGTCGGAGGCATCAGGGCCCGGCGCTTCGGGGGTGGATAATGGCGGTGGCGGTGCCTCGGCGATCTCGATTTCCGGCGCGTCGACGCCGAGGTCGGATGCT
>JANQOH010000244.1 GCA_028289725.1 Alphaproteobacteria bacterium | reverse complement strand
TTCGCGCCGGCGCCGGCTTCCGCCGCGGCCAGCGGCGACGCTGTGACCACGCCCGACGCGGCCCATAGCTTCAAGCCGATTCTCCTGAGATGCGCGACGCCGCCGACCAGGCCCGCCGCGTCGCCGGCGGCGAGAACGAAGGTGGAAACGGCCTCACGTAACTTGGATGAGCGCAGAAGCTCGGCGGTTTCTTCTTGAAAAATGCCGTCGGCGAGTTCGACAACCGCGACATCGGCGCTTTGCTCGGCCGCATGGGCGATAAGCGCCTCATAGCCTTGCTCGATCCGGTCGATGGGTTGGCGATAGGTTGAGGCCATGCCGGCGTCTGTAAAGTCGGCGACGATCGGAATGCCGGCATCGCGGAACGCGTTGAAGTCGCCAAACGCGCCGGTGCCCGTGACCTTAAGAGCGGCCACGCGATATCCCGCACGGGTCAAACCATGCGCAATGCTCGCCGCGGTCGTGGTTTTGCCCGCATTCATCGACGTGCCAACCACACAGATGACCGGGGGAGCGTCGTTGCCTTGGCCCCTCGACATGGCGTAGCGGCCGACATTGATGATTTCGCGATTGTGATCGACGAGTAAGCCAATCGGCTTGATTTGCGTCGGCGCCGACATCTTCGCGTGGGCTTTGCGCATGCGCCCAATCAAGCCCCCGGCGGCGAGCAGATCGGCGCTGTCCGCATTCAGCTCCGCAACGCCTTCAAATTGATCCGGGGCATAACGGTCGCCGCACGCCAGGACGACATAATCGCCGAGATAGGACTGCGAGGCGCGGCCAGTCGCGAGTTGGATGGTTTTATGCTGCCCGATGGACACGATCTGGCCGAACACCAAGTCGCCGGACACGGCATCGGAAAGGTGCGGCCACAGGCCTGCGGCATCGCTTCGCACGGCGCGACGTGTGGTGAAGGCCCATTTGGTACAGGCGGGAACGATTGGAGACGAGAAGGTCACGACGTTCATCTGAAGCTCTCCGCATTTGCTGTGTGTCTAAGCTGCGAAGAGTTTTAGACGGGGGCCATTGTAGGCTGTCTGTAGGGCACCTGAACAATCGATAAGCAGAAGATGAAAAGATTCTGAATGGGCGCGCCGAACCGTTTTCAGGCGGCGGAAGAACCTCGCGCATCGCGCTCACGGCGAATCGATTGGTCAGGCCGGCTTCAAGAGCGCCAAGCCAAGGCTTCCGACACCCCATCGGCCCGGTGAACCGGCGCGATGAACCGCGCATTGCGGGGGCCAAACCGAATATTTGCGCCGGGCTACATTTTTCCTGGATTTTTGCGGCCAAACTGAGAAATGTGTCGCTCGCGGGGCGCGAGACTTTGGCGAGCTGAGGGAGAGCAATGCCGGCACAGACGGGTGAGACCCCAATCACGCGGAACCAGACGCTGCTGACGTGGGTCGAGGAGATGGCGGCGCTCGCCAAGCCAGACGCGATTTATTGGTGTGACGGCTCGCAGGAAGAATATGACCGGCTATGCGCCGAGATGGTGGAGGCCGGCACGCTGATGCCGCTCAACCAAGAGAAGCGACCGGGCTGCTTCCTGGCGCGCTCGGATCCCGCGGATGTCGCGCGGGTCGAGAATCGGACTTTTGTCTGCCCGGCCGACCAAGCCGATGCCGGCCCGAACAATAACTGGGCCGATCCCACGGAAATGAAAGCGACCCTGCGTGGTTTGTTCGACGGTGCCATGCAAGGGCGGACCATGTACGTAATTCCGTTCTCGATGGGCCCGCTCGGCTCACGGATCGCCCATATCGGCGTTCAGCTCACCGACTCGCCCTATGTCGTGGCGAGCATGCGGACCATGACCCGGATGGGACGAAAAGCGCTTGAGACTCTGGGTGACGGCGACTTCGTGCCATGCATGCATTCGCTTGGCGCGCCGCTGGCGCTCGGACAGGCGGATGTGCCCTGGCCGTGCAACGAGCAGAAATACATCGTGCATTTCCCCGAAGAACGCGCCATCTGGTCGTTCGGCAGCGGCTATGGCGGCAACGCGCTGCTCGGCAAGAAATGCTTCGCCCTGCGCATCGCCTCGGTGATGGGGCGCGACGAAGGCTGGCTGGCCGAGCACATGCTGATCCTCGGCCTCGAAGCACCGAGCGGCGAAAAGACCTATGTCGCGGCGGCGTTTCCGAGCGCCTGCGGCAAGACCAACCTGGCCATGCTGATCCCGCCGGCGGGGTATGAGGGCTGGAAGGTCCATACGGTCGGCGATGATATCGCCTGGATCAAGCCGGGCGCGGACGGGCGGCTCTACGCCATAAATCCCGAAGCCGGCTATTTCGGCGTGGTGCCCGGCACCTCGACCAAAACCAATCCGAACGCCATGAAAATGCTCGAGCGCGACACGATCTTTACCAATGTCGCGCTGACCGACGACGGCGACGTGTGGTGGGAAGGCATCGATGGTGACCCGCCGGCGCATCTGATTGATTGGCAAGGCAAGGATTGGACGCCCGAATGCGGCCGCAAGGCAGCGCATCCGAATGCACGCTTCACTTGCTCGACAAGCCGCTGCCCGAGCATCGATCCGGCTTGGGACGATCCGGACGGCGTGCCGATCGACGCCTTTATTTTTGGCGGTCGGCTCAGCCATACTTTCCCGCTGGTTTATGAATCGCGCGATTGGGCGCACGGTGTCTATCTCGCCGCGACCATGGGTTCGGAAGCGACCGCGGCGGCGGCGGACCAAGCCGCGATCCGGCGCGTCCCGATGGCGATGCTGCCGTTCTGCGGCTACAACATGGCGGACTATTGGCAGCACTGGCTGACGCTCGGCGGTGACCTGGGAAATCCGCCGAAAATTTTCCGCGTCAATTGGTTCCGCAAGGACGACCAGGGGCGGTTCATCTGGCCCGGTTTCGGCGAGAATATGCGCGTTCTCGAATGGATCGTGGACCGGGTAAGAGGGCGCGCGGACGCCGCCAGTGGCCCGTTCGGCGTCATGCCACGCCATGGCGATCTGAATTGGCGCGGCTTGGATTTCTCTGAAGCCGCGTTCAATGAGATCATGGACATCGATCGCGAAGCCGCGCTGCGCGAAACGGAATCGCAGACCGAACTGTTCGAAAGCTTTAAGGACAAACTTCCGGCCGCCTTAGAGGACGAGCGTCAGGCCTTGGCCGCACGACTCGGTGACGGCGAAAAGATTTGGCGCATCGCGAGCTGACGGTCGAGCCGACCGTCCTCTAACGCCGTCCGAGTACCGACGCGTCACAAATCTCACATTCCCGTGTACGCCTTGATTGGCCCGTGCGCGGCGCACATGTCTCGTGCGCGCCAAGCTGCGTGAGAATTTCGGTCACCCCGTTGAACCATTTGCCGCGTTTCCATGACTGACAAAGAGCAACGCCACTTTTGGAGTTGAACCATGGAAGAGCTGGAAGCCAACGTCGCTGAACAAAATCACGCGTACCAGACCGCGTTCGCGCGCGCCTTGATCGATACTTTGGGCGTCGACGAAGCGATCGATGTCTGTGCCCGCAATTGCTGGGCCGGCATCCAAGCCGTTATCGCCACCGAGTACGGCGCCGCCGCGCGTTAGGCCGCTCAGTCGCCCGGGATAGCCAGACAAGGCGTCGGCTCGCGGCCGCCCTGCGTCGTGTGATCCAATTCACGCCCCCACCGTCGAACAGGTCACGAGGCCACTGTTGGCGGCTTCACTGCGCCGGTTTTTCACCTGTGCTCAAATTGCCATCGTTGGAGAGGGCGTCGCGCGCTTGGTCGCGTGCATGGCGCCAAAGCATGATTCTGAGGGACTTTCACGTGATTTTGCCGGGTCAATGCGCCGGGTTTTTGGCGGACCGATCACCCCTTTGCTTCGCGCCTGCGTGTAAGAGTCCGTATAGTTCCAAGGAACGCCGCGCCAAAATTGAGGGATTTGCGCGAAAATGAGCAACGGTCGGATCAATCGCGAAGCCTGGATTCGCACGGGATTTGCCGCGAAAACCGCTGTTCGCGGCCGGTCGGGCGCCGCCTTGCGCCGGCCGGATTTGGCGCAGCGTTTTGCCAGTGCCTCGAGCCTCATCTGGGTCGTGATCGCCGTTGCCATCTTGCTGAATCTGGCGCCGGCCGCCGCGCGAGAGGCCAACGGCGATGCCACCGAGACTTCGCGCCGCTTGGCCTTCGTAGTTGGCAATGGCGCCTACGAGAATATCGACAGCCTGGCCAATCCGGGCCGTGACGCCCGCGCGGTTGGTGACGCGCTTGAACGCATTGGGTTCGATGTCACGCGCGTGATGGACGGCGATGGCACGGCCATGGATAGCGAACTAAAGAATTTCGTCGAGACCGCGCGCGAGGCCGACATCGTTTTGTTTTTCTTCGCCGGCCACAGCGTGCAGGTGAACGGCGAAAACTATCTACTGTCGGTCAATGTCGACGCCAGCGAGCCGGCATCGATCCTTGAGCACAGTCTGCGCCTCGGCCAGGTGCGCAATCTCTTGAACGCGGCGGACCCCGGATTGGCGATCGTGATCCTCGATTCCTGCCGCGACAATCCGCTTGGCCCGGTGGCGACGGAAAAGACCGGCGAGACCGCGGCGCCCCTCGTGTTTGGGCGCGGTTTGGCGCAGACGACGGGCGCGGCCGGCATGCTGATCGCTTATGCGACGCAGCCCGGCGAACTCGCCTACGACGGCGAGGGCGACCACAGTCCGTTCACCGAATCCCTGTTGCGCTATGTCGAAGATCCGGGCCTGGAAATCCGCCTGATGTTTGGCCGCGTGCGCGAAGACGTGGTGGTGAGCACAGAGGGCGCGCAGGTGCCGTGGGTCGAAGAAGCGGTTCTGGGCGAGTTCTATTTTTCCGATCC
>JANQOH010000240.1 GCA_028289725.1 Alphaproteobacteria bacterium | reverse complement strand
GACCGCGACGGCGGATCGCAGGTCTTCTCGGCGTACTTAGCACGCCCCCCAGACCGGCCTGCGGACCCTGAATTGAAGCCTCGTTGCTCCATTTCAACGCAGGTCTGCCTGTCCATTTCCGGTTTATAAATTACCTCAGATTGTCGGTTCATAGCGGATAAGGACGAATTCCAGCATCAACGAATATTGAGAATGCGAATAATTCGCATTTTCCATTGACAACGAGGCGTGAATGCGGGAGGTTCCATGTTGCGAATGCGACTGATTCGCAACATGGAACTGCCTTCATCTGACCTTTCGGCGGGCGCCTTGGCGCCCGCCGATTCTCTTTCAGACGGCCAAGATGATGGCGCCAAATACCGATCGACGAGATTTCGTCGTGTGGCGCAGTCTGGCGAGACGGACCTCAAAGCGCGGCGTCGACGCGCCTCTCATGCGACCCAAAAGGCGAAAAAATTGGGTGATCGACCAGCCCTAAGAGCGAGAACGACGCCTCCCGCGAGTTCAGGGGGTATGCGTAGTAGTTTGAAAAAAAGGGACTATTTGGCCGGCCGCTTGCACCATAGTTTGGTAATTGCGAATAATTGTCATTCCCATTGACTCATTCCTGCGAGTGCGAAACAGTCGCATCGCGATTGCGACTTGATCGCAAGTAGCAGGTGTCTCGAACAATAAGCCGGACAGTCGCGCCTGCGTCTGCCGCATCGTTGCGTCTTTGGGGGACGGACTAATGACTCTTCGCTTTACCAATTTGCTTCTTTCGACCGCGGCAACCGTTGCGCTCGCGACAACTGCCGTGGCTCAGGACACTGAGTTGCCGTCACCGGAGGAAATGTGGCGGATCATTCAAAGCCAGCAGCAGGAAATTCAAGACCTCAAGGCGCGTCTTGAAAGTACGGAATCCAAGGTCGCTGAGACCGATGCCAAGGTAGAAGCCACTGCCGAAATCGTTGATTTAAGGGACGCCGGGGATGCAGGCACCGGCGGCTGGTGGGAGCGTACGTCGCTTGGTGGGTACGGCGAACTTCACTACAACGCGGGCGACAAGGACGAGATCGACTTCCACCGCTTCGTCTTGTTCATTGGTCACGATTTTACCGACGATTTAAGACTCGTGGGTGAGGTCGAAATCGAACACGCTCTGGCCGGTGACGGCAAACCCGGTGAGGTCGAGCTAGAGCAAGCCTATATCGAATATGACTACACGGAAGGGCATCGGGCGCGCGCCGGCGTGTTCCTGATCCCGGTCGGCATCCTCAACGAGACGCACGAACCGCCGACCTTCTTTGGCGTCGAGCGCAATCCGGTCGAAGCCAACATTATTCCGACGACCTGGTGGGAAGGCGGTGTCGGCGCGAGCGGCGAGATCGGTTCCGGATTTTCGTACGACGTCTCGCTGCACTCCGGTCTCATGACGCCGACCACTGGCTCTAATGCCTTCAAGATCCGCAGCGGCCGTCAGAAAGTCGCGGAGGCAAAGGCAACAGATCCGGCGTTGACTGGTCGAATTAAGTGGACAGGCCTTCCGGGTGTCGAACTGGCGGCGACTGCGCACTACCAAGACGACATCACGCAAAACGCCCAGGGCCTCGGCACCCCGGCAACGCTGATCGAAGCGCATGCCGATATCCGTCGCGGCGGGTGGGGATTGCGTGTCTTGGGCGCGCGTTGGGATTTGGATGACGGCCCTGTCTTCACGGGTCCGGGCGCGTTCGGACGCGATGTGCAGTATGGTTGGTACGTCGAGCCGTCTTATCGCTTCGATGCCGGCCCGGTGGAAATTGGATTGTTCACGCGTTATAGCGAGTTCGACAACGAAGCAGGCAATTCCACCGACAGCAAGTTTGGGCAGTTCGATCTCGGCGCCAACGTTTGGCTACACCCGGACGTGGTGTTCAAAATTGATGGCCAATTCGAGTTCCGCCCGGATGGTCGCGGTAAGAACGATAACCGCATCAATCTTGGCGTCGGGTACCAGTTCTAACGACGTTCACTATACGTGCCGGGAAAATGCGATCACTCTTTGCCCTTGTGGCCCTCATCTGCATCTTCCCGGCACCGGTCCTTGGCGATTTCCAAGAAGGTGACGAGGACGTTTACCTAGAGCCCGACATATTCCTAACCCAGGCGTTTGGCGGTGAATCACCCGATCCAAAAAAGTTTTGGGTGACCAAGGCCTACAAAGCCGACATTAGGAAGATTATGGAACGCGATCTCGGTGTTCTGCGGGTCTCCTATTGGCGGCAGGGCGATCGGACCGCCTGGATCTTGGAAGAAATTGGCAAGGTCCATCCCATCACCACCGGTCTGGTCGTAGACGGCGGCAAAATTGCTCGTGTCACCGTTCTGATTTATCGCGAAAGTCGGGGCTGGGAGGTGCGCAATGACTTCTTCACCAATCAATTCATTGGCGCGCGGTTGGAAGCGGACTACGACTTGGACCGCTCCATTGACGGCATATCCGGCGCCACCCTCTCAGTTCGCGCGCTGACAAAACTGGCGCGCTTGGCGCTCTACCTGCATGGGGCTGTGACGCAATAGCCATGGCCAAGAAATTGCGCCGGCTCGTGCTTCTATGGCACCGGTGGCTCGGTTTGGCGTCGGTGCCGTTCGTGGTGCTGCTCGTCGTGACCGGCGTCATGCTGGAGCACACTGAAGCCTTGCGTCTCGACGAGAGAAACTTGAACCACGACGGGTTGCTGGCTTGGTATGGCATTGAAGCGGCCAGCGATCCGATCAGCCATCGCGCCGGCGACAAAATGGTCACTTGGTTGGACGGCACGTTATACTTAGATGGCAAATCAATTTATCAAACTATTGAGATCTATGTCGGATCAGTCGCCGTTGGCCCCGCAATCGTGGTCGCATCCGACGCCGCACTTTTTCTTTTCGCGGACAACGGGGACCTTGTCGAGAAAGTCACGCCGATCGGTGTCGATGGCGCGCTGCTGGGGCTCGCGGCGGGCTCGGACGATACAATTCTGGTTCGCACCGAATCCGGCGCGTTCATGTCCGATTTGGACATGATTGTCTGGCAACCGACGGCAAGAAGTACGGTGGATGCGCCGCAGCCCGTGGAAACGCCTCAAGACCTGTTGGCGTTGATACTCGAAAGTCATCGCGGCGTCGGACTGCCGTGGGAGCGGGTGGTGCTCGATTTGCATAGCGGTCGTTTGTTTGGCCGGTTCGGCCCTTACATCATGGACGGGGCCGCGGTGATGCTGATCCTGCTATCGGCAACCGGCGTTTACAATTGGACTCGCCGCCGCTGAGCGAATTGCCTCTAACTGCTGTGGCGGAAGGTGGTGCCGGCGGCAGGACTTGAACCTGCAACCTACCGCTTACAAGGCGGTTGCTCTACCAGTTGAGCTACGCCGGCACTTGGCGCGTGCCGCGGCGACGATACCGAGGCGCGGTGACAGCGGCAAGCGCCGTTCACTTGCCGGTATCAGGTGCCCGCGTCAATTCATAAAGCGCGACCGCCGCCGCATTCGAGACATTAAGGCTTTCCAGGTCCCGCGCCATTGGCAAGCGAACGATTTCATCGCAGGCCTCACGCGAAAGGCGCCGCAAACCGCGTCCTTCCGCGCCCAAAATCAACGCGGTCGGGCCGCCTTGTTTGGCTTCGCCGAGTGTGCGGTCGCCGGACGGGTCAAGGCCCAGGATCCAGAATCCGCTATTGGCCGCGAGCCGAATGGCGCGTGCCAGGTTGGGCACGCGAATGAGCGGCAACTTCTCGAGCGTTCCGGCCGCGGCTTTCGCCAGGGCACCGGACTCGGGCGGGGCGTGATGCTCGGTCGTGACCACGGCCTGTGCACCGAAGGCCGACGCCGAACGCATGATGGCGCCAACATTTTGCGGGTCCGTTACTTGGTCAAGAAAGACGATGGGTCCGGTTGCGGCCGGGGCGAGCAGATCGGCGAGTGATGGCTGCTCCAACGGCCACACTTCGGCGGCGAGGCCTTGATGCACCGCCCCGGGTGGCACCGTTTGGGCGATGGTTTGACGATCGACCACCTCAACGGTCGCATTTGTTTGGCCGCGAGAAGGTGCCGCCGACTCAATGCAGATCAATCGTTGCACGCGGCGGCGTGGGTTCTCCAGCGCCGCCAGCACGGGGTGGGTTCCGTAGAGCCAATAGGTGTGCCCGGCCGTACCGCTCGTGAACCGTGAAGAGGTCCGGTTTCGGTTGCCCCGTGGGCCGCTCTTGGCGGCGGCTCTATGTCTCTTGCCTTGCTTGCGGACAGCCATGCTGAAACCTATATATCGCGGTCCGAATCAACAATGCGTGGCGCAACAAAATCGGGCCGAAACGCGCGGACTTTCAGCCCATGATTTGCGGCGTGCTATCCAGTTGACAAGCCGAAGCGAATGTCGATAGTCCGCAAGTTCGCCCAGACGGCGCGCCCGTTCGGGTGCGGAGGGGTGGCCGAGTGGTTAAAGGCAGCAGACTGTAAATCTGCCGACGTACGTCTACGTAGGTTCGAATCCTACCCCCTCCACCATGGTTCAACGTTCGGCCTGCCGGGGTGGGTCAAGGTCCCGCGTTGGACATGTGCGACGAGCCGGACAGGGGCGGCGGAAAGCCGATCCTGACGGATCGAAAAGGACGGAGGAGCGTGACCGGGCGGGTGTAGCTCAATGGTAGAGCCCCAGCCTTCCAAGCTGGTGACGTGGGTTCGATTCCCATCACCCGCTCCATCCGAGGATGACGACCCGGACGCCGCCGGCGGATGGGATTGAGACAATAGAGGCCGTAGCAGACAGGCAACACGATGGCGAAAGAGAAGTTTGAGCGGACGAAGCCGCATGTGAACGTGGGTACGATTGGTCACGTTGATCATGGTAAGACGACATTGACGGCGGCGATCACGAAGGCCTTGGCGGAGGCTGGCGGGGCTGAGTTCACGGCGTATGACGAGATTGACAAGGCGCCAGAGGAGAAGGCGCGTGGCATTACGATCTCGACGGCGCATGTTGAGTATGAGACGGGGAACCGT
>JANQOH010000235.1 GCA_028289725.1 Alphaproteobacteria bacterium | reverse complement strand
GACATCGCTCAATCCGCTGCACACGGTTGAGAAGCAGATCACGGAAACGCTCATGCTGCACAAGGGCTTGAGCGCCGGGGCGGCGCGCGCGCGGTGTATCGAGCTGTTGGAGCTGGTGCGCATCCGCGATGCCGAGACGCGGCTCAAATCGTGGCCGCATCAACTGTCAGGCGGCCAGCGACAACGCGTGATGATTGCGATGGCGCTTGCCAACGAACCCGATCTTCTGATTGCGGACGAACCGACCACCGCGCTCGATGTGACCGTGCAGGCGCAAATCCTTGCCTTGCTCAGGGATTTGCAGCGCGATCTTGGCATGGCGATCTTGCTGATCACCCACGACTTGACGATCGTGCGTAATGTCGCCGACCGCGTTTATGTCATGACAGAAGGCGAATTGGTCGAAAATGGACCAACCGCGCAGGTCTACGAAAATGCGCAGCACCCTTATACCCAAAAACTGTTGGCGGCGGAGCCAACCGCCAAGCCGCCCCCGGCCAATAGGGCGGCGCCGGAGGTGATGCACACGGACGACCTCAAGGTCTGGTTTCCGATTCGCCGTGGCGTCATGCGCCGCACGGTGGGGCATATCAAGGCCGTCGACGGTATTTCGGTGACTGTGCGCGAGGGCCAGACCGTTGGTGTCGTCGGTGAATCGGGATCCGGCAAAACCACCCTCGGCATGGCATTGCTGCGATTGATTTCCTCCGACGGGCCGATCCGCTTCGAAGGGCGGACAATCGACGGATTGAAGAACAAGGAACTGCGGCCGCTGCGGCGCGAAATGCAGGTGGTGTTCCAGGACCCGTTCAGCTCTCTCAGCCCACGCCTATCCGTGTTCCAAATCGTCGAGGAAGGCATGCTGGTACACGGCATCGGCGATACATATGACGAGCGCCGTCAGCTTGTCGCGGCCGCGCTCCATGAAGTCGGTATCGAGCCCGACACGATGGACCGATACCCGCACGAATTTTCAGGCGGTCAGCGCCAGCGCATCGCCATCGCGCGCGCCCTCGTTCTCAAACCGCGCTTCCTGATGCTCGACGAACCGACCAGCGCGCTCGATATGACCGTGCAGGCGCAAATCGTCGATTTGCTGCGCGATTTGCAGGAACGCCACCGGCTCGGTTTTTTGTTTATCAGTCACGATTTGCGCGTCGTGCGAGCGCTCGCCAACGAAGTGATCGTGTTGCGCCAAGGCAAGGTGGTCGAGCAAGGGCCCGCGCAGTCGGTCTTCGAAGATCCGCAAACCGACTATACGCGCGCCTTGATGGCCGCGGCGTTTGAAATCAAAGCGGTTGAGACCGACGCGGTTTCGACTTAATCGGACCCGCCCACCGCGGCATTTTCCCGATTGACCCGCGCTTGCTCGTAGGCCGCGGCTAGGCTTGCGACCATCACGACCGTCACCAGGCTGTTCACCAAGAGCGTCACTACGAACGTCGCCAAGGGACTCCCAAGGCTGCGAACAATCAAGTCGGTGATCAGACTGACGACGAAAAGGGCGATCAACAACACCGCCAGCAAGAACACGCACCGCCACCAGCCAAGGCTCAGCGTCGCGCGATAGCCGGCTTTCATCGCCTCGATGGTTCCGAGCTGGCTTTCCATGATGACAAACGGGGTCAGCATGAAGCTCGCCGCGATCAGCAGCCCAGGAAACACCAAGAACAGCATACCGATCGAACAGGCGATGGCGTAGATCAGCCAAAACAAAACCAGGGTCAGGCCGCGTGAAAGGCCGGCAAGCAATTGGCCGGGACGAACCGGCTCACCGCGCACCAAACTGAGCATGGCGGTCGACAAGCCGCCATACAGGATCGGCATCACCACCATCATCAGCACGACGCCGATCAGGCTAAACCGCATGAACGGCGTACTGGAATCGTCGCCCTCGGCGGTGATGCCGGCGACCACCGCCATGCCGAAAATCAGCACCAAAATGCCGCTTGAGACCAAATTGTACAGCAGCGATACCAAGAATGTTGCGCCGAACTGGTTCTTGAACGCACCAACGGCGGTGTTGAACACAAGCTCGATATCCAACGGCTGTTCTTGTCCGGGGGCGGCCGGGCGCTGCGGCGACACCGGCGCACGCGGCGCATCGAACAAAGAGGCGAGCGCCGGGATTTTCGACACAGGTTCCCAATCCGCCATGCCGCCGGTCCAACCCAGCGTCTCCGCTACCACCGCGCCCCGCTCAACCATTTCCGCAACGGCGCCAAACTCCAGCGGGCCGACCTGCTCGTCATCGATAAGTACGTAGTAGGACAAGTAGAACCTTTTCCCAGTTTCGGTTGTCGACTAGCCGTCTGCCGCGGCGTCAAGCGCTGGCTGCGCCTGGAGGTACATCGACGCCAATATGGCGCTGTATAGCGCGGCCGTGACCGCCATCAACACAAAGTAAATCAGGACGATGAGCAGTATGCCGGCAACCGAGGCGCCGGCTCCGGCGGCAGCGTTGGGATCGCCCGTCGCCGCCGCCATAAACACCGCGCCGGCACCGAATACCATCGCGACAACGGCGACGATCGCGCCCAAGGCCAGCGACAGCAAAATCAGCACCGCGAAGGTGCGCCACCAACCAATTCCCATGACCGCACGAAAACTGCCGCGAACGGCCGCGATTGGGCCGACCCGGTGGTCCATAATCACCAACGGTCCCAACAGCAGCACGACCGACAGGAAGATGCCGGGAATCACCAGCGCCACGAAACCGAGCGACATGAGGATTCCGTAGATCACGAAAAACAGAAGCAGCGGCACGATCCTGGGGAATCCAGACAGCAACGTTCCGATCCCAAATGCGTCGCCGCGCAGGGCGCACACCATGGACCAACAGAGCCCGGCAAACAGCGCGGCACCGACTGCCAGAAACAGAATGTAGGCAACAAACACAAGAGCCGCTTGTCCGCCGGATGGGTTGCTTTCCATCGTGGCCATGCCACTGAGGCCGAAAGCTGTTCCAATGGGGATCATCGCGACGATGGCCAGAACGAAGTAGACGACCATCAAGATCAACATCTTCACCGGTTGCTGAAATATGACGCCAAACGCGTCGCCGAACGTCCTGCCGATGTCGAGGCGCGCCGCCGGTGCCTGTGATGGCAATGGCGGAACCGGTTGCCCGAATGGTCTGCCGGCGCTCTCACTGGATCCGAGATCGCCGAGGTGAGTCCGCAGTTCCGCCACATCGCGCGCCGGCAGCCAGTCGGCCATGCCGGCGCCCCAGACCAGCGTGTCAGCGGTAACTTCACCGCGACCGATCATCGCAATAATGGCGGAAACCTCATGCGGTCCGCTTTGCTCTCCATTGATTAGAACGTGATAGGCCACGGCGTCCCCCTTTCTATTGATCGGCTGATGATTGTGCCGTGTCTGTCCGTGTCCACGCGGCGCCCCAGACGCAACCGGCCATCGAAATGCCGACCAAACCCCCAAATAAAGTAATGGATCGTACTATAGCCAAATCGAATTCCGCGATTCGTGCGGGCAATATCCGCCCAATTTCAGGGAGTGCGTGCTGTTCGAGCAACAGGCCGGGCGCGGCTCCGGCCACCAGAAATCCAAATGTTAGTAATGCAATGACCGTCAAGGTGAGCCACGAACCGATTGCGCGGCGAATACTCGGATTAACAGCCTCGCCCGGCACGCGTTCTTCGGTCACCCCTATCAAGGCTCGGTAAAAGATAGGAATTAGACAGCACGCCGTGACGAGCCAGTAGGCCCCAATTGGCCAGGAATTATGCGGAAACTCCGTTGTTAAATAGCGTGCTATATATGAGAGACCGGAGACCGCAATCGCCATCGCGACGCCGATAAGGCCGACAAACAGAGGATTGCGAAATCCTGAGAATAAAGCGCTCCAGGTTCGCTTGCCTCTAATGAGGCGGATGTTGAATTGCGTCCAACCCGCGACGCCGAATGTGGCGGTCCACACCCAAATGGCGATTGTTAAATGAACCGATAGATCAATCTGAACCGCCAGCGCATAACAGATCGTAAGCCAACCAAGTAAGAGCGCAGCGCCAATAAAAATCGTTAACGGAAATTTGGCCCAGACAATTAACCCGACGCGAAGCGCTTGCCCAAACATCTCTGCTTTGCCTCAGCGCGGTGTTGTCATTGCGTTAGATGTGACTCGTGTCGCGGCTATCCGCGGAGTCCGCGTCTACCAGCCAATATATTCCAGATAACCGCTCATCCCGATTTCCCACCAATCGAGATTTTGCCGGATGCCTTCCTCGGCAATGCCGCCGTCAATATTGACCTGCATGTTCAGGAACGGATCGCCTTCGTCGTCGATCCATGCATTGCCGAAGCGCTTGGTCCGATTCCACTCGTTGATGTAGCCGGCGGTCAACCCGTTGTCCAAATCGAACGCGGCGGAGAATGAAATGCTGTCACACCGTTTCGGCGTCTGGTCGTCGCAGCCGTAGAAATAAATGCTGAAGTTGGCGCCCGCGACGGCGCTATTGATCTTGGGGTCGCCGGTGCTGTCGGTGTCGAGTTCGGCGCGGTAGCCCCACTTTTGGATGAGGCGCTGAAGTTCGGGGCCCGTGATGTTGGTGTAGACATACTTGGCGTCGGTATCCGCGTTGGCGTCGGGCATGTCAGCGAACAGAGCCGGTAAAGCGATCAACACAAACGCGATTGGCAAGACCGCCGAGACCGATTGAGACGCCCGACGTTGGGATAGGATATCTATAAAACCGACAAAACATTCACGCAGCATTCCAATATCTCCCCAAGTTTATCCGCCCGTGTGGGCTCGTCGCCCAATCCAACGCAAATAGGCTCATCCGCAACGTCATGTCGCAGTCCAACGACCGTACCCCCATTTCGCCCGGCTCGCGAGCCGACGGCCTGGAGACTAGTGGGAATTTCGCTATGACGGTAGGGCCATAAGTCACGCGGGCCGGACTGACAATGCGGCCGCGAATGTGCCGGCAAGATGATTAGAACGAAACGAACAGAGAAGGGTGCGAGACATGGCATTGCTGTTTTACAGCAAGGTGGACGATCCGGAGGAATGGACCGACGCGTTGAAACGCGCCGAGCCCGCGCTCGATGTGCGCGTCTGGCCGGAGATCGGCGAGGCGGCCGATATCGACGCGGCCCTTGTCTGGCGACCGCCGACCGGCATGCTTGCGAGCCTGCCCAATCTCAAAGCCATCTTCTCCTTGGGCGCCGGCGTCGACCACGTGTTCGCTGACGATGACCTCCCGGATCTGCCTGTCGTGCGCTTGGTCGATCCGGCGCTGACCAGTCAGATGGTCGAGTATGTCTTGTTGGCCGTGCTGGACCGTCATCGCCGCATGGACGCCTATCGCGCGTATCAGGCGCGGGGCGAGTGGCATCAGTTGCCGGCGGCCGACACCGGCGCCTGCCGGGTCGGCGTGATGGGTCTTGGCGAAATTGGGCAAGCGATTGCGCTGGCCTTGGCCAATCTCGGTTTCGCCGTGGCGGGATGGAGCCGGACGCAGAAACAATTGGACGGCATCCAGAGTTTCCATGGCGCCGGCCAGTTGGCGCCGTTTCTCGGGCGCTGCGACATCGTCGCCTGCGTTCTGCCACTGACGGCCGAAACCACCGGCATTCTGGATGCGCGCGCCTTCGCGGCCATGCCGAAAGGCGCCTATGTGATCAATGCCGGTCGTGGCGGGCACTTGGTCGAGGCCGATTTGATGGCGGCGTTGGGCACCGGCCATCTGTCGGGCGCGTGGTTGGATGTCTGCCAGGAAGAGCCGCTGCCGCCCGACAACCCGCTGTGGTCACAGCCCAATGTGACGATCACACCGCATGTCGCCGGCTGGGTGCTTCCGCGGACGGCGTCGGTTCAGGTGATCGAGAACTTGCGCCGCGTTTTGGCCGGCAATCCACCGCACAATATCGTCGATCCCGCGCGCGGCTATTAATGGCGAGACAGCGCGTTCGCGGCGACAAGAAATTATTGTATACCGTATGCAATAAATATATACCCTACGGTCATGAAGACGTTGACCGCGCAGCCGGGCCTGGTCGAGCAGGCCTATGAAGCCATCCTGGAAGCGATTTGTGACGGACAACTTGCGCCGCGCGAGCGCCTGACCCAGGAAGGCATCGCCGCGCGTCTCGCCGTGTCGCGCCAGCCGATCGGCCAAGCGCTCGGCCTGTTGAAGGCGCAAGGATTTGTGTGTGATGCCGGCCGGCGCGGCGTGATGGTGGCGCCGGTCGACCGTGATTACGTGCACGCGTTTTATGAGTTTCGAGGCGCGGTCGATGCGTTGGCGGCGGAGACGGCGGCGCGCTGGCCACCGGACGATCTGGCCACGCGCGGACAGGCGATTTTGGATGAGGCCCATACGGCGATGCGCGCCGGCCCGGTCGGCGCCTTAATCGCCGCCGATATGGCATTCCATAAATTGCTCTATGACTCGGCGGGCAATCCGTTGGTTGTCGCGGCGATGGATCCGGCTTGGCACCATGGCCGGCGCGCCATGAGCGCGGTCATCACGCATGATGGCGATCGGCCGTCCCGGATTTGGGCGGAGCATGCGGCGATTCTGGAGGCGGTGCTTGCGGGCGATGGCTCGCGGGCCGGCGCTTTGGCGCGGGCACACGCGCGCGACGCCGCGACCGCGGTGATTGCCGGTCTGCCGGAGGGCGCGGAAACACAAAGCGAGACGGTGGAAGAGCCATGACATCCGAAGATGACAAAATCCGCGTGCTCATCGCCAAGGTGGGCCTCGATGGCCACGACCGCGGCGTCAAGATTGTCGCCCGGTGCCTGCGTGATGCCGGTATGGACGTGATCTATACCGGCCTGCATCGCACACCAGACGAAGTGGTCAGTGCGGCCGTGCAGGAGGACGTTGACGTGATCGGCATCAGCCTGCTGTCCGGCGCGCATATGACGATCTTTCCGCGCGTCATCGAACTCATGCGCGACGCGGATGCCGAGGACATTTTGCTGCTTGGCGGCGGTGTGATGCCAGATGAGGATGTCGTCGAACTCAAGGCCATGGGTGTTGCCGAAATTTTGCTGCAAGACACGCCGCCCGCCGAGATTGTCGCGACTGTCAAGCGCTTGGTCGAAGAGCGCGGGCCGCGATGAGCGCTTCCACACTCAAATGTCGCGGTCATGGTGTCTGACCCCACGCCATCCTGTGAATTCGTCGCCGACGTGCTGGCGGGTCGTACGCGCGCGGTCGCCCGGCTGATGACGCGCGCTGAGGCGGGGACGGACGAATGCCGTCCCGCCATGGCGGAGATCTATCGGCACACCGGGCGCGCCCATGTCGTCGGTATCACCGGGGTGCCGGGGTGCGGCAAGTCCTCGCTGGTCACGGCCGTGACCCAGGCCATTCGTGCCGAGGGCCGCACGGTCGGCGTGGTCGCGGTCGACCCGTCGAGCCCCTTTACCGGCGGCGCGATCTTGGGCGATCGCATTCGTATGGGTGATTTAGTCGGTGACCCCGGCGTGTTCATTCGCAGCATGGCATCGCGCGGTGCGCTTGGCGGACTGGCGCGCGCGACGCTCGATGCGGTGGACCTGCTGGACGCGGCGGGCTTTGACATTGTGCTGATTGAAACCGTCGGTGTCGGCCAGGACGAGGTCGACATTGTGCGCGTTGCGGACACAACAGTGGTTGTCTCCGCGCCGGGGCTTGGCGACGACATTCAGGCGATCAAGGCGGGCGTGTTGGAGATCGCCGATTTACACGTGGTCAGCAAGGCGGACCGGCCGGACGCGAACAAGACGGTGACCGAGCTCAAGCAAATGTTGATGCTCGGCCTGCGCGACGCTGCGTCGTGGCGCGTGCCGGTCATTGCGACCAGCGCGGAAACCGGCGAAGGAATCGCCGAGCTTCTGGCCGCGATCGACAAGCATCGCACGCATCTTTCGACCGATGGAAATCTCGCGGACCGCAAGAGACGGAGTGCTGAGGCACGGACGCTCAAAATCGCTGAAGACCTGGTTCGGCGTCATTACGCGGCGCGCCGCGACGCGGCAACTGACGCACTCATCGACCAAGTATCGAATCGCAAACTCGATCCGCACAGCGCGGCCCGGCAACTGCTCGGGACGCTCAATTCGGAGATCACCTCATGACCGACGACAATCGCACGAATTCGCAAAATGCATTCGACGGTATGGCGCTCGAGCAGCTTGAACAGACCCATGCCGAATGGGAGCAAGGTGAAGTCGCGTCGTTCTTGGCGCGCCAGCCGGAAGCGAAAACCGAGTATCGCACCGGATCTGGCTGGCCCGTGCAACGCACCTATACGGCGCTTGATGTTGCCGACACGCCGCTCGAGGACATCGGTCTGCCGGGGCAGTATCCGTTCACCCGCGGCCCGTATCCCACCATGTATCGCGGACGCAATTGGACCATGCGCCAGATCGCGGGGTTCGGCACGGGCGCCGACACCAACCAGCGGTTCAAATATTTGCTCTCGCAGGGCCAGACGGGCCTGTCGACCGATTTCGATATGCCGACCCTGATGGGCTACGATTCCGATCATCGGATGAGTCATGGTGAGGTCGGCCGCGAAGGCGTCGCGGTTGACACCATCGACGACATGGAAGCCTTGTTCGACGGCATCGATCTGACGTCGATTTCGGTTTCGATGACGATCAATCCCAGCGCCTTCATACTCTACGCCATGTACATCGCGCTGGCGAAGCGGCGCGGATACGATTTGAACGCGTTGTCTGGCACTATCCAGGCGGACATCTTGAAGGAATATATCGCGCAGAAGGAGTGGATCTTTCCGATCCGCCCGTCCGTGCGCTTGGTGCGCGATTGTATTGCGTACGGCGCACAGCACATGCGCCGATACAATCCGGTGAACATTTCCGGGTACCACATGTCGGAAGCGGGTGCGTCGCCGATCCAAGAAGCCGCATTCACGATGGCGAACACCATCACATATGTCGAAGAAGTCGTGAAATCGGGCGTTCCGGTCGATGATTTTGCGTCGCGCTTGTCCTTCTTTTTCGTTAGCCAGGCAGATTTATTTGAGGAGGTCGCAAAATTCCGCGCGCTTCGCCGGGTCTACGCAAAGATTATGAAGGAGCGGTTTGGCGCCAAAAAGCCGGAGTCGATGCGCCTGCGTTTCCACGCGCAGACTGCGGCCGCGACGCTGACCAAGCCGCAATATCAAGTAAATATCGTGCGCACCGCCTATCAGGCGCTCGCGGCGGTTCTTGGCGGCTGTCAAAGTTTGCATACGAACGGTATGGACGAAGCGTTTGCGATTCCAACGGAAGAAGCGATGAAGCTGTCGTTGCGAACGCAGCAAGTCATTGCGGAAGAAACCAACGTGACTTCCGTGGTCGATCCGCTGGGTGGTTCCTACTATGTCGAGAAGTTAACGACACAGATGGAACGCGAGATTTTTGCGATCCTCGATAAAGTCGAAGCGATGGGCGGCACGGTTAAGGCGATTGAAGACGGTTGGTTCCAGCGTGAGATTGCCGACACCGCCTACGAGCATGCGATCAGCAAGGCCGACGGGGAAAAAACTGTCATCGGCGTCAACAAGTATGTCGAGGAAGATGAAGACGTCGACATCGAAACGCATCCGTACGACCCGGAGACTGAAAAGCGGCAGATCGCGCGCCTTCACGCCACGCGGAGCGATCGCGACAACGAGAAAGTTGCCGCGCTTATGGAAGAGCTAAAAGCGGTCGCGCAAGACCCGAGCCGAAACATTATTCCGACGACGATCGAACTGGTCGACGCGCGCGCTTCGATGGGCGAGATCATCGAAACGCTCAAAGGCCTATGGGGGACCTATCGCGAAGTGCCCGTCTTCTAGGGAAGATACGGACGCGGCGACCGGCCCGTCGCTGGGCGTGTTTGGAGTCAGCACATGAACAAGCGCGGCAACACTGGGTCGCCGCGCCGTCGATAGAATCGGACGTCATGGCTCGGTGTTGGAGCCATGACATCGTTCATGATTATGACGGGCCTGGCCGAACAGGCTGGGCCGTCGAAACCCTCAAAGGGTTATGGGGTGCTGACCTCGAGGACCCGGTCTTCCGACTGCGTTTCCGCCTCGGTTTCCGGTTCCAAACCCGGCATCTGAATCGCCGGCTGCGGTGCCGGAAGCGACCGCGCCTTGCTCATGATCAGCTCACCGAGCTCGGTCAGATAAACCGATCCCTTGACAGTGCGCTGAATAAGCACGTTGCGGCGATCAGCGTCATCACGCTTACGGCGCGCCAAATCAATGCCACAAAGCCGATCGAGCGCACGCGTCACCGCGGGTTTTGAAATATTCAAGGTCTTCGCCAAACCCCGCACCGTATGCGGTGTCGGCGTCGTGTAGACCGTGAGCAAAAGCGCCATCTGGCGCATGGATAGGTCCGGACGGTCGTCGCGAACCGTATTAACCAACACCGATTGCCACAGGTGCAAAGCCGTGTCGGTGTTCAAATTCTGGGCCATCAATCGTCCTGCCAACTAAATTGTTGCGGCTTCGAAATCGTCGTCTGTCAGGCCTGGAAACGTTCCGCCAAGAGCGCGTATATCGCCCGTAGTGCAACTGCCTCGCCGCCTTTCGGCCGCCCCGGACGAGGGCCTCGGTTCCAAGCCATAATGTCAAAATGGGCCCAGGACTCCGTTTTTTCCAAAAATTCCCTCAAAAAAAGTGCTGCGGTGATCGAGCCGCCAAAGGGGCCCTCGGAGATATTGTTAATATCGGCGAACGGTGTATCGAGTTGTTGGCGGTACGGCGCCCACAAAGGCAGCCGCCACAACGGATCCGATGCGCTGGCGGAATGATCCGCCAAGGCTGCGGCCAGTTCATCATCATCGGTATACATAGCGGGCACATCGGTGCCCAACGCTACTCGCGCCGCGCCGGTCAGGGTCGCCATGTCGATCACCAATTCCGGTGCCTCGCGGTCGGCCTCCGCCAACGCGTCTGATAGAATCAGGCGGCCTTCCGCGTCCGTATTGCCAATCTCAACCGTTTTGCCGGCGCGGGTCGGGATGATGTCGCCGGGCCGAAACGCGGCGCCGGACACGCTGTTCTCCACCGCGGGTATCAAGACGCGCAACCTCATATTGAGGCCGGCATCCATCACCGCGCCGGCCAGGCCGAGAACATGGGCCGCGCCACCCATGTCCTTTTTCATCAGCAGCATGCCGGCCGCGGTCTTGAGATCCAGCCCGCCGGAATCGAAGCACACGCCCTTGCCGACCAACGTTACTTTCGGCGCGTCCTCCGGTCCCCAGGTCAGGTCGATGAGGCGCGGCGCGCGGCTGCTCGCCCGGCCGACCGCATGGATCATCGGGTAGCCTTCCTCCAGCAAGGCGTCCCCGACAATCGACCGATAGGCGGCGTCGTGCGCCTCTGCGACGCCGAACGCGGCCTGCTCCAGCTCCTCGGGGCCCATGTCGTTGGCCGGGGTATTCACCAGATCGCGGGTCAGGCCGACCGCGCCGGCCAAACGGCGCGCGTGCGCAAGGTCGGCTTCCGGCATCGCGACCAGTGTACGCGGCGCGTCGTCGGATGATGGCTTGTATCGATCAAACCGATAACTGCCGAGCATCCAGCCGAGCGATGCGGCGGTGGCGAGCGCACCGTCCATGGTCACGCCGGCACCGGCTTCAAGCGTATAGGCGCCGGGCGGCAATGCACTCGGCAGACCCGCGAAGGACCAAAGGTCCGGTGCGTCGTCGACCACCAACACGGCACCGCCGGGGCCACCTTCGGGGCCGGGGATCAGCGCAACGCTGCCGGGCTTGGTCTTTGTCATTGTGGCGGTCAGCCAGGCTTGGTCCGATTGCGGCCGGTTGGCACGCCATTCTTCAAACGACGCTTCCGCCACGACTGAAATCGGGATCGCGGGCCCCGCCACACCATCGCGCACACTGTCGAGCATTTCGTCCTCCGCACGTCGTTTTGACCGCCGCACCATAGAGTGCTGGCAATGCGTGGCCAATCGGGCAACGCCGGGCCGAGGGTTTGAACCGACAAAAAAAAGACCGCCACCTATTAGGTGGCGGCGCAGTGTGTGCAGGACCGCGTTGAGGGGACGGTCCGCAAGTTTAGGTTGGTTGCCCCTCCAGAGCGGGCGGCCATTTCCGCCTCAAATAACTAGCGGCAGCCCGCCACACACCCATGAACAGCATGCGCGCAAAAGTTCACGGGAAGATCACAGGCCAATGACCATCGTCGGGCAAAGCGCACGATCGCGTGAAAAGGCCTACCGGCGATTGGTCATCCAATGTCGGCGATTGGCAGGCTGAATCGGAATGTCGTGCCTTTGCCGACCGCGCTAGCGACCTGAAGCGTGCCGCCGTGCAGATCGATGATGCGCTTGACGATGGCCAAGCCGAGGCCCGTGCCGCGCCGCCCGTCTTCCGGCGTATCTTCGGTACGGTGAAACCGATCGAATATGCGCGGCAAATGCTGTTCCGGTATGCCGCGCCCCGTGTCCGACACGCGGGTTTCGACCGCACCGTCCTTGGCCTCGACCGACAAGCTGATCGCGCCGCCGGGCCCTGTGAATTTGAGCGCATTGTCGATCAAGTTTTCCAAGGCACGCTCGATCAGTCCAACGTCAGCACTTACAAAGGGCGCCCGTTCGGGAATGTCGAATCGCAAACCGATATCGCGCTCTTCCGCGGCCAACGAAAACTTGCCCGCTACGTCCTGCACCAGTTCGTTCAAGGCGCACGGTTCCTTTTGCGCGCTGGTTTGATCGCTTTCGAGCCGCGCCAACTCGAACAAGTCCGCGATGAGATCACCGACGCGCATGCTGCTCTTGGAGGCCATTTCCAGATAGCGCTGCCGTTCCTCGGGCGACAGGGCTGGGTCCTTGATCAACAGCGTATCGATGTAGCCCTGGAGCGCAGCCAGTGGCGTTCTTAGATCGTGCGAAATGTTGGCGACCATGTCGCGCCGCGATTCATCGGCGTCGCGCAGCGCGTCCATCTGTTCGACAATGCGGCCGCTCATCTCCTCGAACGTAGCGCCGAGACGATCAATTTCATCGCCGCCACGGCGGTTTGGCCACGCGACGTCCCCCGGAACCTCACGGAAATTGCTGCGCCTTAAGGTGTCCATCATATGCGCGAGACGCCGCAAACGGCGGGTGAGCCAATTAAACGAGACCAATCCGGCGATGAGCGCGAGGGCGATGCTCACGCCGCCGATCCAGACAAACACGCGCAGTATCTGACTGGTGCGGTATAGCTCGACGAAGCTGTCGTAGTTTTCGCCCGCCAATACAACGTAGAGAAAACCCTCGGTGCGGCCTTCGTAAAGCAGGGGCGCCGCCGAAAAGATTTTGCGGCGGGAAGGATCGCGCGGGTCATCGCCAAAGATCGGCAGATCGCCGGCTTCATCGATGAAGCGGCGGATCGGTTCAATCTCAACCCGATCGCGCACCACTTTCTCCGGTGGGGCGGCATGGCCGATGATCCGGCCGTCGGCATCGATCAGATAGAGCTCGATCGCTGGGTTCACCACCATCAAGACGTCGAACAGTTCGGTCAGAGCCGCGCGGTTCACCTGATTGTCGCGGATAAGCCGCTCTTCGGCGGCAATGCTGGCCGCAAGCTCGCGATTGAGCGACTGATTGACCTCCTGAAGATAGAGGCGTGTCGAGGCCACCATGAGGCCGACATAAATGACGCCCAACGCGGCAAGCAGCACGAAGAGCGCAAGCGCCAATTTGCCGTACAGGCTGCCGCGTATCACGGTTGGGCCGCCGGCGCGTCGTTGAGCTTGTAACCGACACCCCACACGGTCAGCAGGTAGTCCGGCCGCGCGGAATCGTCTTCGATCTTCCGGCGCAGACGATTGATGTGTGAGTTCACCGTATGCTCGTAGCCGCTGTAGCTGTCGCCCCAAACCTGGTCGAGCAACTGAGCCCGCGTGTAGACGCGACCCGGATTGCGCGCGAAATGCGCGAGCAGATCGAATTCCTTGGCGGTTAGGGAAACCGGCCGACCGCGTATCGACGCTTTGCGTTTGGCGAGTTCGATCAGCAATCCCCCTATCTCGATTTGATCGGGTCCATCGTGCACGTTCTCCGCCATTGCGGCGGCCCGCCGGAACATGGCCTTCACCCGTGCCATCAGTTCCGGAATGCTGAACGGCTTGGTGATGTAGTCGTCCGCGCCGAGCTCCAGGCCGAGCACGCGGTCGAGTTCGCTGGATTTCGCGGTCACCATGATGATGGGGGTATAGCGCGGCGCCTCGCGCAGCTTTCGGCAGACGTCCAGGCCGCCGAGACCGGGCAGCATCAAATCGAGAATAATCATGTCCCATTGCTCAGCACGCGCCATGGCCAAACCGGCGTCGCCGTCCGTCGCCAGCCCGACCTCGCAATTAAGGTCGCGGACGTGCAAAGCAATCAGGTCAGCGAGTTCCTGATTGTCTTCGATGATCAAGACGCGTCGAGACATGAGTGGGCGCCGAAGCTCTCCAAGCCGCTGAAATCTATTCGGTCAGCCCCCAGAATATCATGAAACGCGCCGGGCTTCGGGGCGGCGCTAGAGTGGCAGTTCCACGTCAACCACCTTGCCGGTCGAGGGACGTCGCCGAAATCCGAACTTGTCCGCGAGCCCTAGCATGCCGCGATTGTCACGCAGTATGGAGCCGATCATTCGCGCGGTGCCACGGTCGCGGCAATAAGCAATGATTTTCTGCATCAATAGACCGCCGAGCCCGAGTCGCTTCATGTTCGAGCGGACAACGATGGCGAATTCCGTCTCTTGGTTGTCCGCGTCGGTGATCGCGCGCACGACGCCGAGGGTTTCCGCTTTGGGCCGCGCTGCCCCGTCTTCTGGGTCGGACACGGCGATAAAGGCCATTTCGCGCGCATAGTCGATTTGCGTGAAGCGCGCCATTTGATGGTGCGGCATGCGACCGACATGGCCGAAGAATCGAAAATACGCGTCTTCCGGCGACAGGCCGCTCAGCAAGTCATAATGCGCGGGCTCATCCTCCGGGCGGATCGGCCGGAGCAAGACATTCCGGCCATCCTTCAGGGTGGCGATCTGTTCCAATTCTTCGGGGTAGGGTCGGATGGCGAGGCGTGTCGTTTCCGGTTCGGGCGTCGCGGTCAGCCGCACGCGCGCGTCTAGCGCGATTACGCCACCGGCATCGGCCAGCAACGGATTGATGTCGAGTTCGATGATCTCGGGTAAATCGATGATCATCTGCGAGGTTTGAATCAGTGTTCGTGCGATGGCGTTGAGGTCGGCCGCGGGACGGTCGCGATATCCTTCGAGCAATCGAAAAATGCGTGTCCGCTTCATTTGTTCTTGCGCCAGCGCGGCGTTCAAAGGCGGCAAGGCCACCGCGCGATCCGCCACAAGCTCAACCGCGGTGCCGCCATGGCCGAACAAGATCACCGGACCGAAAATGGGATCCGTTGCGACACCGATGATCAATTCATGTGCGCCTGGGCGCAGCGCCATGTTCTGAACGGTAAAGCCGTCTAGGCGCGCGTCCGGCGCCAATTCACCGATACGATTGATCATGGCGCGCGCTGCCGCGTGTAGCTCGGCCGCGTTCGCGAGATGAAGCTGCACGCCGCCGACATCGGACTTGTGACTGATATCGGGCGATTGAATTTTGAGCGCGACGGGATAGCCGATATCGTCAGCCGCTGAGACTGCTTGCTCTGGGTCCGCGACCACGCGCGTTTCCACCACCGGTATTCCGTAGGCGGCTAATAAAATCTTGGCGTCCGCCTCGCTCAACATCACGTCTTCCTGCCCGTCGGCAAGTGCGGCCGTGATGATGCGGCGGGCCAGGTCCTTGTCGGGCGTGAAACCGGTCTCCAGCGTGCGCGGCGTTTCAATCAACATTTCTTGGTTACGCCGATAATGAATCATCGCCAGAAATGCGCGAACCGCTTGCGCTGGCGACGAATAGGACGCGATGCTGGCCTCTTCGAATATGTCGCGTGCGGGTGCGACCGCTTCACCGCCAACCCATGAGGTCAGGAGGGGTCGACGCGATTTTTCGCGCGCGGCTGCAATGACGGCGCGCGCCGCGTCCTTGGTGTCAGCGGTGGCCGTCGGCGCGTGCAGTGCCAGCACGGCGTCGATGTCAGGCGCTTCGAACAAGATTTCGAGCGCCGCGCGATATCGGGCTCCGGGCGCGTCGCCGATTATGTCGACAGGGTTTGCCCGTGACCAAGTTGGCGGCAGCACCTTGTCGAGTTTCGCCACTGTGTCGTCGCTCAGCGGTGCCAATTGCCCGCCGCCGGCGCTCAAAGCATCGACCGCCAGCACACCCAATCCACCGCCATTGGTCACGATGGCGAGGCGGTCGTCGGGCAAGGCGACATCGAGAGGTGTAATCCTCGGCTTCAGCCGTGCCAGGGTCTCGACCGCGGCAAACAGATTGTCGATTTCGTGAACGCGGAGCATGCCGGCGCGCTGAATCGCGGCATCGAACACGGCGTCGCTGCCGGCCAAGGCGCCGGTGTGCGAGTGCGCGGCGCGCGCGCCTGCGGCATCGCGGCCGGCTTTGATCACAATCACCGGCTTGGCGCGCGCCGCCGAACGCGCCGCGGACATGAAGTTGCGCCGCTCACGGATCGATTCGATGTACAGCAAAATGGCGTCCGTGCCCGGATCGACGGCCAAATAGTCCAGCACATCCCCGAAATCGATCTCGATGGCGTCGCCCATGGAAATGAAATGCGAAAAGCCGATCTCACGCGCGACCGCCCAGTCGAGCACCGCGGTACACAGCGCCCCCGACTGCGAGGCGAATGCAATGCGTCCGGGCTTCGATGGCAGGTGAACAAAGCTGGCGTTGAGGCCGCTGCCTGGGACCAAGACGCCGAGGCAATTCGGACCGAGAATGCGCATATCGTGCGCATGCGCGCGCGCCAGCATGGCATCGGCCAATGACGCGTCGGGGTTTGCGCCAATACGCCCCAGGCCAGCTGTCAAAACGACCACGGCCCGCGTGCCGCGCGCGCCCAACGCGTCCACGATCTCGGGCACGGTGTGTGGCGGGGTGCAAATCACTGCGAGCTCGGGAACCTGCGGCAGGTCTTCGACGGCGCGATAGGCGATCACGCCCGCAATCGAGGCGCGTTTCGGATTGACCGGCATGATCGGCCCGGCGAACCCGCTCTGCAGCAGGTTTCGCATGACCAACGCGCCGACGGAGCCTTCATCATTGGAGGCGCCGATCACCGCGACGGAGTGTGGCTGGAATAGATTGTCGAGGTGGCGCGTGCTCACGTCGGATCAGCCTCGACCCGGTTAGCCTTGGCGCAGCGTCAGCACGCCGTTCGCACAATGAGACCTATATCGCCGCGGTACGTGGACGGGATCGTCCCGGCGCCGCCGGTCCCGCGCTACATCGATAGCGCCGGGTCAAGCGCCTCGAATGCCAGGCCGTTTGTATCGGACGCCTGAACGCGCACGCTTTGACGTCGATCAGGCAGGTCGAAGAAAAAGCTCGGGTCAGAGGACAGCGCCGCCCAAGTGACGATATCCGCCACCGGGCCAAACTCGTCCTCCACGGTCATCTTCTCGATGTAATAGGCTGGCACCAGCTCGCCGTCTTCGCCTGGCGCGAGACCAGTATCCATCGGGTGATTGATCTTGACCTTCAGGCGGCTGGCGCCGTCCGCGCGGTTGAATTGCCTGACGGCGATTTCGCCGAGTTCGTTCTCAGCCATATAGCCACCGCCCGCCGAGCAGCCGCCGGCGCCCGTCACGATGACGTCCAGGCTGGAGACATGCCAAACGCCGTTCGCATCCAGCGCCGCGGCGCGCACCGGCGTCGATTGCTCGAGCCGAATGTTCATGCCGACCGTGTACATCGGACGGTGTGGGAAGATCTGCGCGGCCGCTTGGATCGGGTTGTTCTCGGCGATCACCGTAACTTCGGCGACCTGGCCGAGATCTTCCGACAGCCTGACGATCACCGGCACGTTGGCCGCGTCCTCGACCCGAAGCGGCATAACCAATTTGACCGCTTTGTCATAGACCACCGGCGCATCGCCCAGATACGCTTCTTTCAAGTCCGGCCACAGCTCCGAGCCGAGCGGATCAACCGTGTCCGAAGCGTTGGCGATCGTGGCCCAGGCCACGGCAATGGCGCCAACCGCCGGCAGTAGCAATCGGTGCATTGAAAATTCCCCCATTCCGGTCAATCGCTTAAGGCCCGCGAGCACGGGCACGGCTGACACATTGGTGAGGCGCCACCATAGCATAAAGGGTGTGGGCGTCTAACCATAAGAAATCACAGTCGAATTTAGAACTGAGGGGCGGCCAGGGCGTAGTCGATCCAGAAATGCTCTTCCACGGCGTGGGCTACCGTTTGGGCGCCTTGCGTGACGTCGTCCCAAACGGTCCGCCAGTCCGGTGTTGTCGGCGTGCTCGAAAGCGCGCACTCAACAAGCAAGAGGCACGCTTGCGCACCGGGGCCGCCGCCATAAATGCTACGTTCCGCGGTTTCAATGCCTGAAATGGCGGCGTTGATGCGATAGAGGCGCGTTGCGCCGACGCCGTCGAGCGCGGCCCAGGCCGGCAGCAGGTGCCGCTCGATCTTTTGCAATTGCGCCTCCGGCGACGCCGCGGCGATATCGAAGCGAACAGACACGATGTAAGGCGCCGCCACTAAGCCGCCGTTTCCGGCAAGGGCGACCAAGTCGTACACGTTGCGCGAGGCATTGCGGAAGTGCGTAAGTGATTCTTGCGTCCAAGGCGTCGGATCATTGAGCCGTGCGACATAGGGCGCGCTTTCCAATACGTCCGCTGTTTCGGTGAAGTACATCATCAAGTAACCGGGCGCGTCACCGATGCCGTGGTAGCGCCGGCCTTCGCAAAAGCCTGGAACCGAGACACGTTCGGGCATGTGTTCGCAATTGTGCCACTCGAGAAATCGGCGTTCGTAGTCCGGATTAATGTCGGCCCAAAAAGCCATCAGGCCGGTCGGTGTCGTGGATGCCATGGTCGCTCTTTGCGGTCCCGCTTGGATCAAGGGCCATGACCATACCGTTTGCGCGGGCGGCGTGCACGGAGTCCTCAGGGGCGATGCCCAGTGATAGGATCGGCCACAACGAACACAAGGAACGGGGGGATCGATGACCGACGACAAACCCAGTCTCGGCTATATCGGAGTCGGCCTCATGGGTGCGCCCATGGCCAAGCGACTGGTGGAAGCGGGCTACCCGGTTCATATCTGGGGCCGTAGTCCGGCCAAGCTCGATCCCTTGTTGGCGATCGGCGCGCACAAGGCGGAAACCGCCGCCCACGTCGCGCGTGAAGCGGAGATCTTGTTCACCTGCCTGTCGGACACCGCGGCGGTCGAGACCGTCGTGTTCGGCCCGGACGGTATCGCGGCGGGGGCGGGGCCCGGCAAGATCCTGGTCGACATGTCGTCCATGCGGCCCGACGCCGCGCGCGAATTCAGTGCCCGATTGCGCGAAGAAACCGGCATGGCATGGATCGACGCACCGGTGTCCGGCGGTGTGGTCGGTTCCGAAACCGGCGCGTTGACGGTCATGGCCGGCGGCAACGAAGCCGATTTCAAACGTGTCGAACCGGTGGTCGGCCACCTCGCCAGGCGCTTCACCTTGATGGGGCCGAATGGCGCCGGCCAAGCGACGAAACTGATCAATCAGGTCTTGGTCGGTACGGTGGTCGCCGTCCTGTCGGAAGCCGCGAGCTTGGCCAACCGCGCCGGTATCGACGCGGGGAGAATTCCGGAGGCGCTGGCCGGCGGGCGCGCGGATTCCTTGCCCCTACAACAATTTTTTCCAAAAATGGCCAAAGGCGATTTTTTTATCGAGTCGCACATCAAGACCATGCTGAAGGATTTGGATACGGTCTTGGCGCTTGCGCGGGAAACGAGCACGGCGATGCCGATGACCGCCATGGCGACAGAGTTGCACCGTTTGATGGCGCAGCGCGGACATGCGGAAGAAGACGGAAGCGCGGTCGCGCGACTATATCGCGACGAACCGATTTAGCATTCTATGCCACGGCCCATGCCGTGTTTGTTCCAATTGGGTAGGTCAAGGCGATGGATATTCTGAACGGCATTCGCGTGCTGAGTTTCAACCATTTTTTGCTGGGCCCGGTGGGCACGCAGGTGTTGGCTGACCTGGGCGCGGATGTGATCGGCATCGAGCCGATCGATGGCGCGTTCCAGCGCAAATGGGGCGGGGCCAACCGGCGCGTTGATGGGGAAACCATGTTGCAGCTGTGCGGCAACCGCAACAAGCGTAGTCTGGCGATCGACCTCAAGGCGCCGGAAGGCCGTGCGATCATCGAGAAACTCATCGCGACGGCGGACGTGATCTCGGAGAACTTCCGCCCCGGCGTCATGGACAAGCTCGGGTTCGGCTATGAGGCGGCGAAGGCGATCAAGCCGGATATCGTGTATGCCGCCGCGTCTGGGTATGGCGCCGACGGCCCTTACAAGGACCGTCCCGGCCAAGACTTGGTCATTCAAGCGCTGTCCGGATTGGCGAACATCACCGGTTCCGAGGATCAGCCGCCGACGCCGGTCGGTGTTTCGGCCGCTGACCACCACGGCGCGCAGATACTCGCAATGTCGATATTGGCGGCGTTGTTCCGACGCGAGCGCACCGGCGAAGGCTGCCGCGTTGACATCGATTTGCTGTCGGCGGCGCTGGATTTGCAGACGGAATCGTTGGTGTGCTATGCGAATGGCGAACCGGTGACGCAGCGGCCACCGAAGAACATCGCGGGTTGGTATTTTCCGGCCCCATACGGTTTCTATGAAGTACGTGACGGCTATGTCGCGATCTCTCTCGGTTCCATGGAAGCCTTGGCGCGGGCCTTGAACGAACCCGCGCTCGCCCAATTCAACCAAGACGAGATGTTTTCGCGAAATGGCGAGATCGCGGCCCTGGTGCAAGATGCGGTCAAGGATCTGACCACTGAGGCGCTTGAGGAAAAACTAGAGAAAGAAAGACTCTGGTACGCGCCGGTGAACGATTACGCCGCGGTCCTTGATGACCCACAAGTCAAGCACAATGGCTCGTTCGTCGAAGTCGAGAGCGCGGCGGGTACGCCGATCACGCTGCTACTGCACCCGGCCGTCTATGATGGTGAGCGCCCCGGCATTCGTTTGCCGCCGCAGCCGGTCGGCGCGCAGACGGCCGACATTTTGGCGGAGCTTGGCTATGACGAAGCCGAGATGAACGCCTTGTCGGCCGCTCAAGTGATTGGAATTCATGCAAAGAGTTCGTGACTGTTGGTAAGACAATTAAAATTAGGTCCGGCCAAGTAGGAGAAGTTTCATGTCCGATTTTTACGTAAAGCCCGGCGATGAAGTCAGGTTCTCTAAAACGGTTGGTGAGTCGGATGTTTATATGTTCGCGGGGATTACCGGCGATTTCGCGGGCAATCACGTCAACGAAGAATTCATGAAAAAATCATCCTATGGCCGGCGTATCGCGCATGGCGCCCTGATGATCGGCTTCATGTCCACCGCATCGACCATGATGATCGATAAGTCGAGCCGGGCGGACATGAATGAGACGGCGGTGTCGCTCGGCTACGACCGGATCCGCTTCATCGCGCCGGTTTATCTCGGCGATACGGTGACAATCACCTATCGCATACACGAGATCGATGAAGACCGGAGACGGAGTCGTTCAGAGATCACCGTGACTAACCAAGACGGCGAGACGGTCGCCGTTGGTCAGCATATTCTTAAATGGGTTGCGAACGACCAGCCCTTGCCGTCTGTAGCGGCCGAGTAACGACGAAATCCGCAAATCCGGTCATTGTCATGGCAACAAAGCGACGGCTTTGATCTCGATGACCAAACCGGGACGCGCAAGGGCCGAGACGCCAATCGCCGTCCAGGCCGGGAAAGGCTCGGGAACGTAGCGTGCCTTCACCGCGACGAAGTCCGCGAAGTGATCGTGGATGCCGACATGATAGCTGGTTAGGTCCACAATGTCGGAAAAGCTCGCGCCTCCACTGTGCAGGATGGCGTCGAGGCGGTCGAACGCGTTAACGAATTGCGCCGTGTCGTCGTCCGGCATCGTTCCGTCTTGGTTGAGGCCGATCTGACCGGAAACGTACAGCATGCCGTTGGCTGCAACGGCGGCGGCGTAGCCAAATTTCTCGAAAACCTTTGCGCCGTCGCCGGCAAAGGGGCCTTGGTTCGGGGTGATGACTTTCTTGGCGCTCATGGCGGTCTCCTTCGTCGCGGTCTATAGGCGCGCACTCTCCGGCGGCGGTAAGTCGAGCAGTAAACAACCGTAGGCTTCGGTGCTGATGTCGGGCTGCAATAAAAAATGGCTCGCCATGGCGTGGATGTCGCGAAAGCCGCGTTCCAACGCGCTGCCTTGGCGCAACAGGTTCCCGCCGGCGGCGGTCGCGGCGCGCGTGGCCGCGTTCAGTGCGGTGCGAGCGGCGACCACCGTGCTCGCGCGCAGGCGCGCGCGCTCAGCGAGTTCGGGAACCCCCGCTGCATATAATCTTGCGCTATTGTCGTAGAGTGCCGTTTCCGCCATGGCGACTTCGGCCGCGCACCCGCCGAGCGTCGCGGGCGCTCTTCGGTCATCAACGCCTTTTGATGTCGGATTTGCATTGATGCGCCGCCCCATGGCCTCGGCCAACGCCGCCACAATGGACCGTGCAGTGCCAATCAACGGCGCGGCGACGGACATCGTGAGAAACGGGTTCGCGGGAAAACGATAAAGCGGATCATCGTGTGCGCGGCCCGCTTGAATGGCGTCCCAGGAAAGCGTCCTGTGATGCGGAACGACGGTTTTTGCCAACGCAATGTCCTTGCTGCCGGTTCCGCGCATGCCAAGGACATGCCAACTATCCTGATCGACGGTAAAGGCGTCGGCTTCGATCACAGCCAAAGCCAGGCCGTTGGGGAGGGGGGCGAGGACAGCCACCCAATCCGCGTGGTCGATGCCGGAGGCATAGCCCCAGCGGCCGGAAATCTCATATCCGCCGGAAACTTCCTGCACAACGACGTCGCGGCCGGCGCTGCCGGTCATCACGGGTACGAGCACCGATGCGCCATTCGCGAAGATTTCCGCGCGGGCTGAGGCATCGAGTAGGCTCAGCAGCCAGACATTCGCGCCGCTCAACCCGACCAGCCATGCAGTTGAGGCGCAGCCCTGGGCGACTTCGCATGTCACGCGCCAGAGAACGTCGGGCGGCAGGGCGTAACCGCCATTCTCCCTGGGTTGAAGAATGCGCAGGAAACCGGCGTCGTGAATCAACGCCATGGACTCTTCGGAAATTGCGCGGTCGCGGTCGGCGGCCGCGGCGCTTGCCCGGAGCGCGGGCGCCATGTCGCGCGCGCGTTGAATGAGCGCGGATGAATCTGCCGTCATGGGCCGGTACCTTCGTCGCGCGCGAAAGCGATTATCGCCCTCGCAAAAAAGATTCGACCGCGGTCCTATCAGGAATCGGTGTCACCGCGCCATAGCCCGTGGTCGACAAAGCGGCGGCCGCG
>JANQOH010000227.1 GCA_028289725.1 Alphaproteobacteria bacterium | reverse complement strand
AAGTTCATCGGAGACGCCATGCTGGCGACTTTCGGTGTGCCGCGGCCTGCCGACGCCGACGCGACGACCGCACTGGCGTGCGCGCATGCCATGATCGCGAGCGCGGAAGAATGGCGTGCGGAGCGTAAAATGCGTGGCGCGCCCGTGATGAATGTCGGCATTGGCGTCCATTTTGGACCGGCGGTGCTGGGTGACATTGGCAGTGAGCGCAACATGGCATTCGCGGTGGTGGGCGACACGATCAACACGGCGAGCCGTGTCGAGGGCCTGACACGAGATTTCAAATGCGATCTGGTCGTGAGCGACAGTTTGGTTCGCCGGGTTCGCCAGGTGTCGCCAGAGGTGGCGGACAGCATGCTCGCCGGATTTGTGCGCCGTGACCCAATCCAACTGCGAGGCCGGCGTGAACCGACAACGGTCTGGACTTATGCCGTAGAACCCGAAGCGGGCGGCTCGAACTAAACCCTATTCGGCGGCGACCGCACCACGGCCTTCAGCGGCGCCGAGATGTTTCTCAATTTCGGTGCGGCTAAGCGTCTCTTGCGCTTCAAGCGATTCAATCAATGCGTCGATTTGCCGCCGATGGTCTTGGATGACGGCGGTCGCGCGCGCTTCCGCGGCTTCAATCAGCCGGTGAACGGCCTGATCGACCGCGTGCGCCGTGGATTCACTGAAGTGGCGCGGCTGGGCGATTTCACGCCCCAAGAATGGGTGCTCGTCGCTCTGCCGCAAGTCGACCGCGCCAACCGCCTCGTCCATGCCCCAGCGTGACACCATGGCGCGGGCCAATTGCGTTGCCTGGCGTATATCGTCGTCGGCGCCCGAGCTCACCGTTCCGAGCAACGCGCGCTCCGCCATTCGGCCGCCCAGCATGACGGCGAGCCGATCCTGCAAGTAGTCTTCGGGCAGCGTATGGCGCTCAATCTCCGGCAACATGTGCGTGCCGCCAAGCGCCCGCCCCCGTGGAATGATCGTCACCTTGTACAGCGGATCGGCGTTCGGAAGGAAATGCGCGACCGCGGTATGGCCTGCTTCGTGTACGGCGAGGCGATGCCGTTCGTCCGGCTGAATGGCGAGGGTCCGCACGGAGCCCATCAACAGTTTGTCGCGCATCTCATCAAACTGGTGCATGGTCACATCGGCTTCGCCCGCGCGTGCCGACGCCATCGCCGCTTCGTTGACGAGGTTCTTGAGATCCGCGCCGGAAAATCCGGGCGTGCCCGCGGCGACCGTATCGAGGTCGACGTCCGGCGCGACCGGCACCTTGCGGGTATGGACCTTAAGAATAGCGCGCCGCGCGTCTTTGTCGGGCAGGTCGAGTGTGACGTGGCGGTCGAAACGTCCCGGGCGCAGCAGCGCGGGATCGAGCACATCCGGGCGATTGGTCGCCGCCAGGACGATCACCGCTTCGTGCCCGGCAAATCCATCCATTTCAGAAAGTATCTGGTTGAGTGTTTGTTCGCGTTCGTCGTGACCGCCGCCGAGGCCGGTGCCCCGCGCACGCCCAACGGCATCCAACTCGTCGATAAAAATAATCGCCGGCGCGCGTTTTTTCGCTTCATCAAACATCTTGCGCACCCGGCTCGCGCCGACACCGACGAACATCTCGATGAACTCCGACGCCGATATGTGAAAAAACGGCACGCCCGCCTCGCCGGCCAGCGCCCGTGCGAGCAAGGTCTTCCCCGTGCCGGGCGGGCCCATCAGCAGCACGCCGTGGGGCGGCTCCGCGCCGAGGTTTGTGTAACGGTCCGGGTCGCGCAGAAATTCCACCAACTCCGAGACCTCGCGCTTGGCATTGTCCTGCCCGGCGACATCATCGAATGTCACCTGCTCACGCGCGCCTTTGACGGATTTTGCCGATCCGGACAAAAAGTCGCCGACTTCGCGTCCGCCCAAGCGCCCCGCGAGATTGCTGTAGGTGCGATTCCAGAACCACCAATAGACCGCGATTAAGATGATCCACGGCAACAGTCCGCTGATCCAGCGCCCGACGCCATCGTCCGCTGGCTCGCTGCTATATTCAACGCCGTGCGTATCTAGCAACGGCACCAACGTGGTATCGCCGATCTCAGGTACCTGTGCGATCACCCGCGCCACTTGTTCGCCGCTTGGTGCCGTGACCGTTCTGCCACGCAGCTCACCGCGAATCTCGCCGCCATGAAATGTCGCGCGCTCGACTGCATTCTCTGAAACCAGATGTTTGAACTGGCTATACGGGATTTCCGCACTGGGCTGCCCGACCGGTACGTTCAAGCCGATCGCGAACCATAAAAATAGCAAGCCAACGATCGCCGCAAGCGGAAGCCATTTGGGCATGCGTTCTATGGGGCGCCTCCCACAAACAATCCGACGGTCAGCGTAGATCGCGCTACATCATAGCGCATTCGACCGCCGGGGTCAGTGCGACATCAAGACCGGAACCGTCATGTGCTCCAGTATGTGATGGGTCGCGCCGCCAAACACGGCTTCGCGCAACCGCGAACGGCCATACGCGCCCATCACGATCAAATCGCTCCCAAGATCGCTGGCCATATTCAACAATTCATCGCCGACCGCGATATCAGGCGCGATGCTGTGGCGCGCCTCAACTTTTACGCCGTGGTGCGCGAGATGCGCCGCGATATCGGCGCCGGGAATATGCGTCTCGTCAGGTGGGTCAACCGCCAACACCACCACGCTCTCAGCACGGGAAAGGATCGGCATCGCGTCGTGTAGGGCACGCGACGCCTCGCGGCTGCCGTTCCAAGCAATGAGAACGCGCTTGCCGAAGCCCAAATGGTCGCCCGCATAAGGCAGCCCGATGACCGGCCGGCCGCTGGCCAATGCCAATTCTCCGGGAAAACTTTGCGGCCGTGCGCCCCCCGACCCATTCTCGGGTTGCGAGACCATGATGACATCCACATAGAGTCCGTGTTGGGCGAGCAAGTCGCTCGCCGCGCCGGTTTCCTGGCGCCACTCGGCGCGTATGCCCGCCCGGTCGGCGGCCATCTCAAACGCTTCCCGCATCGTTTCCGCCCGTCGCACATAGGTCTCTCGCGCGCGGTCCAGCAGCTCCGCGCTAATCTGCGCGGACACGTAACCAGGCAGCTCCGAATATTCCAGCGCGAACAGCCCGATCAGGTGCGCGTCGTGCGTCTTCGCCAGCTCAGCGGCCAAGGCAAACCGCGTGTCCTGGCGGCCATCGTCATCCGCGTGAACCAAGATTTCTTTGATCATCGTCGCACCCTTTCGAAGACGGGGACACACGCGCGAACCGGCATCGTCCGCAGCGCATCACGGGTGCACGGTACGCGGCGGCCCGCAGGCTCGCTTTATCCTGGGTTAAAGGCGGTCGACTGCCGATACCGCGCTTGAATTGGGACTATTGGAGATCGGCCCGCTCGGAGCGCGGATGATATTCCGCGTCCTCGCCATCGAAATATTCGAGCAACAAATTCCGATAGTGAGCAATTTCCTCAAAGCTCGGCTCGTGGAAATCGGCTTCGGTGGAGGCTTGCCCGACGATGACGGATCCACGCATGCCCATGACGAGATGGGGCAGGCAGTGATACTCGTATGTCCCGGCGACTTCGAAGGTGTACGACCAGCGAGCGCCGCGCGTGGACAGGTATGGGCTCTCGATCCGCTCGGCGCCTTTTGGAATGCCGTCCGGGTAGGTGATCACATTGTGATCGATGTCCGCTTTGTTGACCCACGTGACCGTGTCGCCCGGTGCGATGACCAATGTGCGCGGTTCAAAATACATATGCATGGCGTCAAGGTCCGAGACAATTTCAACGACATGCTCGGTCCCACGATCTTCAAAAAAGGAACACGCCGTTGCGGACAGCAACGCGCAAGCACATAGCAACGAAATTCGAATGATCATGGCCCCACTCCATGTCGCCCCACGCCGTCAATTAACCGGCCGTCCGCAACCGGAAGCACCCGACCTAATCGACTAGAATATCGCCCGCATATGGCCTAAAGGGTGTGCGTTACGCCGCTCTCACCTCGTTCAGGAACTTGTCGAGCTCGGCGCGCAATGTTTCAGACTCGTTGGACAACCCTTGCGCCGCCGTCAAGAACTCGCGCGCCGCGCGGCCGGTTTCGTCCGCGGCCGATTTGAGCGTCACGGTGTTCTCGGTCACCTCGCTGGATCGCTTCGCCGCCTCCTGCACGCTGCGACTAATTTCACTCGTCGCCTCGCTCTGCTGTTCGACGGAACTTGTGATCGACCGGGAAATCTCCGTGATTTCATGGTTCGTGACGGCGATGTCGTTGATCGCCGTCGATGCCGCATGGGTTTCTGTCTGAATATTCGTGATGTGCGCGCGAATTTCGTCGGTCGCCTTTGCCGTTTGATCCGCAAGCGCCTTCACTTCACCCGCCACCACGGCAAAGCCCTTACCTTCTTGCCCGGCACGCGCCGCTTCGATCGTGGCGTTGAGCGCCAGCAAATTCGTCTGCCGCGCAATATCCTCGATCAACTCGACCACCTGGCCGATTTCATTCGCGGCGGCGACAAGTTCAGTGACCGATGCGCTTGTCCGCTCCGCCTTTTCGGACGCGTTCTGTGCGACGGTTGCCGATTGCTCGACTTGTCGTGTGATCTCGCCAATTGACGCGGTTAGTTGTTCAGAAGCGGCGGCAACCATTTCTACATTGCGAGACGCTTGGTCGGTTGCGTCGGTCACTTCGGTTACGCTTTCCTGCGTGCCTTCCGCGATCGCGCTCATGGTCGTGGCATTGGTCTGCATTTGCGACGAAGCGGACCGAACGCTTTCGACGATGCCCATCACGCTCTGTTCAAAGCGGTTGGCCAGTTCCAACATATCCCGACGCCGCTGTTCCTCGGCTTGCTGTTGGCGCTGTTGTTCGCGGCGTTCCTCTTTTCGACGGCTTGCCTCGGCTTCCTGTTGCCGGCTGCGCTCTTTTTCATCCTCGTCACGCTGCCGCTCGATCGCTGCTCTTTCTTCTTGACGTTGTCGATCCTCTTCTTCGCGACGAAGTTGCTCCTCGCGACGAAGCTGCTCGCGCTCCCTGGCGGCCATCGTTGCGCGCTCAGCCTCTTGTTGCTCGCGAAGCTTGCGGCGCTCGATCGCATTATCGCGAAATACTTCGAGTGACCGGCCAAGCGCGCCAACTTCGTCACGGCGACCCGTGTACGGAATTTCCACACTCGTATCGCCGTCGGCAAGGACGGTCATGCAACCGGTGATCCGACCAATTGGCCGGCTAATCAGGAAACCGAAAATCAACGCCGTGGCTAAACCGAGGATCGTCACGAGCCCCGCCGCCCCGATCATGAACCAGCGCGCCTCTTCAATGTTCGACTGGGACAAAGCGCGGAATCCGTAACCGTCCTCACTCGCATACTCGACGATTAAATCGAGATTTCGATCAATTGCATCAACGAGCTGGACCCGTTTGTCGTGCGCGTCGTTCAAAGCGCCTTGCGCAACTGCCGACCCGTTTGAAGCGATGAGCGTCTCGATCTGCCCCATCGCGACATCCCACCACTCCTCGGACGCGGCGGTAATCTCTGCGATTTTCGTGGCAACACGCTCCGTCGTGTTGCGCTCAACCACGATATCAAGGTCATCGGTGTAGGACTCGTAGAGCTCTTCCAGCTCTTCGACGGTATCTTCGGTCAGATTCGCGGCCGGATCATTCTCAATTTTTGTTAGTGTACGATCTAATACCAAGAAGTTACTCTTGGCGGCACGAGCGAAATTGATTGCCATCAATGGCTTGTCATACATTTCGACCGCGAGACGCCCGGTAGATTCGATCGACGCAACAGCAATCATGCCCTCGAAGAGCGCAAACATAATCACTACGGCAAATCCGGCGATCAATTTCACACGGATCGAGTGGATCTTCCGACTTAGAAGCGCAAAAACGCCACTACGAAATTTGGCACGAAATGGTATGGATGCTTTCATGATCGAACCAGCCCGGTTGTCGCCAATGACACAAAGGGTCGCGTCACGGTAGGCACTTGCGCCGCCGTCGGTAGCATGGCAATGCTCTCTACGGAATCCGCGAGAGTCTCTACTCCACCATCACGGTCATTTTCATCTTCGGATGTATCGCGCAGCGAATTTTCACCTTACCGGCGGCGGCGAAAGTCTGCGCGAAATCACTTCCCGGCTGCATCGAGCCGGTGTCGAATTCGTGACCGTCGGTGGTCGAGTGAACATTGTGGGCCACCTCATCCTCATTCACGAATTTGATGCTGTCGCCCGCCTTGAGAGTGACCTTCTTTTCCGAAAACTTGCTGTCGCTTTGCGTAATGACGATTTCCGCCGCCATCGCGGACGTCGATACGAACAAGCCGAACGCGGCCAAGGAAAGGAATCGAAACATGTTAAACCTCAATCATTGTTGAATGGGCCGCGACCCCACGCTGGAGCGAAGGTCGCGGCCCTAGGTCTGCCAAGTCTGGTGAGTTGAAATTACCGACACATCCGCCAATGCAAGGTGGATGGTGCACACGCCTCGGACGCGCCATTGGCCGTCACCGTGCCGGGTCCCGCGGCCGGGCTGACGCGCGCGAATTCGGCGCCAGGCGATTGATCGTTCGCGGGCAAGCGCGGCGCCGCGACCACCGGATCATCGCCATCCAATGTGAGCATAAATTCGACAATGTCGGCGATTTCGCCGCCGGTGAGGTTAAGCGCCCGAATCTCGTTGGAAAGGCTCGGACGGGTCACAAAACCGTCATTGTAATGCTCAACAACGGCGGTCAGATTTTCGACCGATCCATCATGCATATAGGGGCCGCGCTGGCTGGCATTGCGCAAGGTTGGCGTTTTGAACGCGTGCTGCATCGCAACAATATTCGGAAGGATCGCACCACGACCGATATCGTCGTCATCCAAACCGATGTCATGAAAACTATCGTCGGTGAAATTCCAACCGGAATGGCACGCGACGCAATTGGCCTTGCCGTTAAAGAGGTCGAAACCGCGCTTGGCGGATTCGGAAATCGCGTCTTCGTCGCCGGCGACCCAACGATCGAATGGCGCGACGCCGCTGACGATCGTCCGCTCGTAGGTAGCGATCGCATTGGCGATGTTGTCGATCGTGACGCCGTCTTCCGGAAACGCGATGTTGAACAGCGTCCGGTATTCTGGGATCGCCTCGATTTCGGCGACGACCTCGCTGAGTTCTTGGTTCATCTCGACTTCGGCCCCAACCGGACCGAGCGCTTGTTCCTCCAGGCTCTCGAAACGGCCGTCCCACATCATCAGCTCGCCCCAGGCGAGGTTGAGCACGGTGGGCGTGCGCCGCCCGAGCTGGGTCATGCGGTCGCCGAAACCCGTCGGCAGGCCGTCGCCCCAGGAGAAACTCGGATTGTGGCAGGTCGCGCACGAAATGTAGTCGCGCCCCGAAAGGCGCGGATCGAAAAACAAACGATGGCCGAGGTCCGCTTTCTCCGCCGTGTACGGATTTTCTTCGGGGAACGGGATTTCGCTCGGCCGGACATATTCTTGTTTCCACCGATCACGCTCCGACATCTCGGCTGATGCATCCGCGACCACCATCGGTTCGTCGAGCATCGGCCCAGCATCGTCCGCCGCCTCATCGGCAAACAGATCATTCGTGCAAGCGGCGCCCAAAGTAAGCGCGGCGAGGGCGAGCCCCCCGACCATCGGCTTACATCGACTCGGCTGGCCCAAATGATTCATCGTTTTTCTTCGCATCAATTTCGTCCCCACAATTGCCCACAATTGGCGCTCGCCTTTAGGGAGCACCATGGAGTTTTGCCTCAAGATCGGCGGGCGCTTTTGGATTGGGATGTGAATCGAGAACCGCCGCCAGTTTCCAATTTCGGGGCGGATCCAAGACCATTATTTTTTGGATTAATTCGAACCTGCGCTTACACCCCAGAACCCACGCCAATTTTCTCGGCGTAAGTAGCTCTCCCCCATAGGCTTGCCGACTTCATGACCGCTGCCCATTGGCATGTTCCGACGCAACGGCAACGCACCGCGAACCGCCTCAAACGTCCGTATTCCGCGGCGGCGATGCATAAAATTGAGCTATTTCATTCGCCGGGCAGGTCAAGCCGCTACGCCAAGAACTTCAAAGGGTTGGCACAGCCGCCAACGCTCTGTGGTGGATCGGCACTCTTATTACTGGCAGCGCGCATCGCGCGGAGAATTGGCCGCACTGTTAGGGCGCTGGTGCGGCGACTTGATGGCCCGGGGGGCTAGGGCGCCACCTTCTCGATATTCCAGAAGAATTGAACCGGTGATTTAATCAATCCGGTGATCGATTCTCGGTAGGCGACCGGGTTCGACCATTGGCCGTAAAGGCCGTGGGTCACAATTTCGTGAGCGCGCGCCTGAATTTGCTTCGCAAGCGCCTTTCGCGCGGCTGCATCGGGTTCGCGGGCGAAATCATCGCGTAGTTTTTCGATCGCCTCATCGCACGGCCAGCCGAACCAAGCCCGCTCGCGGCAGCCGCCAGATATTGCGATATTGGCGACTGGGTTCGCGACATCCACCGCCAGCGACCAGGTGTGGAAAATGTTCCAGCCGCCTTCCGATGGCGGATCCATCATGGGCCGGCGCGAGGTGAGCGTGCTCCAATCCATCGCCTGCATCTCGACCGCCATGCCGGCTTCGCGCAGTAACTGAGCCGTGACAAGCGACGCGCTGTTGAGGATCGCGATGTCGGTCGGCTGCAGCATGACGATCGGCGTGCCGTCATAGCCGGCCTCGGCGAGCAGCGCCTTGGCCTTTTCGACATTGCGTCCGATCAGAGCTTCACTGCCCACGTCGGACTCGTAGGGCGTGCCGCATGACAACATGGCGGGGCAAACCCGGTAATAGTCCGGATTGCCGACCGCCGCGCGCATGTATAGCTCCTGGTCGATCAGCCATTGCACCGCCTGCCGCACGCGCGGGTCATCGAACGGCGGGTGGAGATGGTTCATCCGCAACCAACCCTGGACGCCAAGCGGATCGAGGTTTTCGACGATCACCCCGGGCGACGCCTCCATGATCGGCAGCAAATCGTGCGGCGGTAGCTCGAAATAGTCGATCTCGCCTGCCAACAGCGCGTTCATCGCGGTCGCGGCATCCGGAATGTAATGCCACTCCACACGGTCGACCTTGGCGATTTTCGCGCCGGCGGCGAAATTCGGCGCCTCCTCGCGCGGCGCGTAGTTCGGGTTCTTGACATAGACGACTTTCGAGCCCGGTACCCATTCGTCCTTAACGAATATGAACGGACCGGAGCCGACAATCTCCGGCACTTGCTCGAACGGATCGGTCTGAGCGTGCCGTTCCGGCATCATGAACGGTACGTTCGAGCTGATCTTGCCGAGGGACTCTAGAACCAGGCCGTAGGGTGCGGATAGCACGAGCTCGAAGGTCGTGTCGTCGACCACGCGCAATTCCTGGGTCGCGTCGGCGAGCTTCTGGCCCATGCCGTCGCGCGCGCCCCAGCGCTTGATCGAGGCCACGCAATCCGCCGCCGTCACCGCCGCCCCGTCGTGCCACTGCAGCCCGTCGCGCAAGGTAAAGCGCCAGGTCAGCCCATCCTCGCTGACCGACCAGCTGTCGACCATTTGCGGCTGCACCTCGAGGTTCTCGTCCATCGCAAACAACGTGTCGTAGACCATGTAGCCGTGATTGCGCGTGATGTAGGCGGTGGTCCAGATCGGATCGATATTCTTCAGATCCGCGTGCGGCACAATGCGCAGAACCGTCTCGGCTTGGGCGGTCAACGCACCGAAAATAGCCAATAGAGCGGCGCACAAGATCAATTGCGCTTTGCGAATAATTGCTAATCTATGCATTTCCTAAGCCTTCATTATGCCATCACTGCATCACGCCCTTTCGGCCCCAAGTCCTGCAACCGCAGGGCGCGGCCGGGGCGATCGCCCGTGCTGGCTCCGTTGCGCCAGGTGATCCGCCCATTCGTCACGACGAGTTCGATGCCGGCAGCGGGCTGCATCGGTTCTTCCCAGGTCGATCGATCCGCGATGGTATCGGGATCGAACAGCACCAGGTCCGCGTAGGCGCCGGGCCGCAGCATGCCGCGATCAGTCAGGCCGAACTGGGCGGCGGGTAGGCCGGTCATGCGACGCACCGCTTCCTCAAGCGGAAACAGGCCGACATCGCGCGCATAATGGCCGAGCACGCGGGGGAAGGTGCCCCACAAACGTGGATGCGGGTGACTGTCGTGGGGCAATCCATCGGATCCGATCATCGCGTGCGGAAACGACAGCACGCGGCGGACATCTTCCTCGTCCATGATGAAATAGATTGCGCCCGCGGGCTGCAATCTGTCCGCCGCTTCGGCCTGCGCGCAACCCCATTCCTCGGCGATGTCCGAGAGATCGCGGCCCGCGACCTCCGGATGCGGCTTTGACCAGGTGACGATCACCCGGCGAGCGTTCATCATCCGCCCGCTGTCGAGCACAGTTGAGCCGGCAACGTACGGGTATACATCAAGCGCGACCGGCTGCTCGGCATGCGCGGCGGCGATCCTCGGCAGTGTTTCCGTGGTACGCCCGTGGTTCGGCGCGCCGGCGCATTTGTGATGCGAAATCACCACCGGCACATCAGCGGCGCGCCCAATGGCGAAAGTTTCGTCGAGCGAATCAAGTATATGCGCGGTTTCGTCGCGCATATGGGTCGAATGCATAGCGCCGGCGGGCGCCAGCGCCCTGGCGAGTTCGATTACTTCCTCGGTCGGCGCGGCATTCGCGGGCTGATAAAACAAGCCCGTGCTCATGCCGACCGCACCCGCCGCCAGAGACTCTTCGAGTCGCGCCCGCATGCGCTTGACCTCATTCGCGCTAGCCGGCCGGTCGAGACTATCCATGGCCCCCATACGCAATGTCGAGTGACCGACCTGCGCCACGACGTTGACAGCCGGCGGCTCCTTATCGAGCGCCGATAGATAGCCTGCGAAGCTCTGGAAGTACTGATCCGGCCGATCGCCGATCAAGTCCGCCGGTGGCGGTGGCGGCGCGCTCGGCGCCAAGGGCGCCAGGCTGATGCCGCAATTGCCCGTTACCACGGTCGTGACACCCTGGCTCACCTTGCACGCCATGGTCGGGTCGCTGAGCACGGCGCGGTCGTCGTGTGTATGCACATCGATAAAGCCAGGCGCCACCGCTTTACCCCCGGCATCGATTTCAGTGGCCGCCGACATGTCGGACAGTGCGCCGATCGCCACGATCTGGTCATCGGTAACAGCGATATCGCCGTGACGTGGCGGCGCACCCGTGCCGTCAATAATCTGGGCGTTGCGGATCAGCAGGTCGACTTTCGAAGATTCGGTCATCGCGTGCCGCCTATCCGGCCCTGACGAATTTTTGGAAGGCATGACAGGTGAGCGGGGCGAAATGGTCGATCGCGCCGGAGGCCTTGACCACCTCGCCGACATAAAAGTCGCCGCGTGAATCCGCCCAGATGCCGTGCGGCACGATAAAATTCCCTGGCAGAACGGGATTCTCGCCGCCGATCTGCGCCTGAATATTGCCGTCGAGATCGCAGATCGTGACGCGCGCGATCGGCGCGTGCCCCATCGGCGGATGCTCCATGAATTGAAAGTGCGGCCGATGAACGTGCGGCACCGTCCAGCCGAGCTCGGCGATATACAGGTTTTCCTGTTCGTCGATGAAGAGATCGTCGGGTCGGTTCACCCAATCCCAGCTTTCCAGATATTCGCCCGCGCTCGAAAAGATCTGGATGCGCGAATTCTCGCGGTCGGCGACGAACACGCGGCCCGACCGGTCGACCGCAATACTGTGCGGCAAATTGAACTCGCCAACACCACTGCCGGGTCCGCCCCAGGACGACACCAGTTCGCCATCGCCGGTAAAATGGTGCACCCGCGCGTTGCCGTAACCGTCCGAGATGAACAAGTCGCCGGACTCGGTCACCGCGACATTGGTCACCATGTTGAACGGTCCCCCGGAGTACTGAACCGGCGTTTCGCCGAACACAAAGCCTGTCTCCGCAGGCTTATTGGCCTCGCCGAGCGTCATCAAAAGTTCGCCGTCGGTGGTGAATTTGCGCACCGTGTGGTCGAGATTGTCGGCGCACCAGACCTGGTCGTGCTGATCGATGAAAATGCCGTGGGCGCTGGAGAATACCCCCTCGCCCCAGGCGTTAAGGAACTTGCCTTCCTTGTCGAACACGATGATGGGATGCGCGCCGCGATTGAACACGTAGACGCGATCGGACGAGTCGACCGCCACACCCGCCACCTCGACGAACGACCAGCCTTCGGGCAACTGTTCCCAGCCCTCCAGCACTTCATATTCGAGCTTGTGCGCGCCGATCACCATACGCGGGCCCTCCCATATTTCCACCGTCTCGAAACCATAGCAGAAACCGCCAGACCACGTCGCACTGGGCACGAACGGGCGCGCTGTGCTTTGCTCGCCCGCCAATGCAACGGGACAGAGCGAGGGAGACGCACCATGGCCGTGGACTACGACATTATCGTCAAGGGCAATAATCTGAGCCTGCGCGAAGGCTTTCTGGCGTTCGCGAATGCGACACTGATATTCACGCCGGATGGGCCTGTGCTGTTCGACACCGGGCACTATTGCAATCGGCTGCCGCTGCTCTCCGGCCTCGAACGCCACGGGATGAAACCCGCCGATGTCAAAGCGGTGTTTCTGTCGCACCTCCACTTTGACCATTGCAACAATATCGACCTGTTCCCGGACGCGAAGGTCTATGTCAGTCGGCGCGAGTGGGATTACGCCATGAGCCCGCACGAGCGCGATCTGTTCATGCCTTGGATGATCCACGAGCAGTTGCAGAAGCATAATGTCGAGTTTGTCGATGGCGAGGGACGTGTTTCCGACGGCGTGCGCTATTTCCCGGCGCCCGGCCATACGCCGGGCTCTTATGCATTGGAACTCGACACCGAAACAAAGGGCCGGGTGGTGATCGCGGGCGACGCGGTGAAATACGCCAAAGAAGTCGCCATGCGAAAAAGCGACATGGTGTTCGATACCGTGGAAAACAGCACCGCGACGATCAGCCGCATCTTGGATCGGGCGGACCGGATCGTGCCGGGCCATTTTCCCGAATTGATCAAGCGGAATGGCGTGTTCGAATGGGACGATGCCGCCGAATTCGCCCTCATGGTGCGCTAGCCCCCATAGCCTCCCCGCGGCAGCGAAACCTGAACGCCAGATGAACGGGATGTTCAGGGCCGCTTCAATGCGCCTGCGTACACTGTGTCGCGTTCGATTCGCCCGCAAGCACTGCGCCGGACGCTACGCGCCTCATGAATCGACGCGTTTTGTCGGAAAAACAAAACGGGGGGCTGAAAATCGTCGAGGCGTCCGGCACTACGGAGGCACTCATGATCCGCACGCTTATCGTCGCCACCGCCGCGCTCAGCATGGCCACCGTCATATCCGCCGGCCCGGCCCTTGCCGACGATGATGACTATGATGACGACGATTACTACGAGTATGAGTATGACGATGATGATGACGACGATTACCGTTATCGCCGTCATTATCCGCCGGAGTGGGCGCCCGCCCATGGGCATCGACACAAGCACCACAAGTACCATAAGCACAAGCATCGGCATGGCCACGGGCACAGGCATGGCCATAGGCATGGGCACGGGCATCACCAGGACTATCGGTACGAGTCCTATCGCGCCGAGCCCTATCCGAACAATTACGCCTATAACCCGCTCAGCGACATCGGTGTTGGCCGCTGCAATCGGGACGCGCTCGGCGCCTTACTCGGTGCGGCGACCGGCGGCTTGATCGGCTCCCAAATCGGTGACGGCACCGGTCAAATGGCGGCGGTCGGTGCGGGCGTCTTGCTCGGCGCGATTTTTGGTGGGTCGGTCGGCCGGCAAATGGACGCGGTCGATCATTCTTGCGTCGGTCAGGTCTTGGAATACGCGCCGGACAATCAAGCCGTGACCTGGCAAAACCCGAACACCGATGCCTATTACACGACGACGGCGACCAATACCTACGAACAACCTAATGGCCGCTATTGCCGTGAATACCAAACCACGGCAACCGTCGGCGGCCGCGTGCAAAACATGTACGGCACCGCATGTCGCCAGCCAGACGGGGCGTGGGAAATCGTTAACTAGTTCGGATGCGCTCCCCTCGCACCGAACTGGTTGTACCGACGGCGGCCCCGGCGCCGAATTGCTAGGGTTTCCGCCGCCTCCGCGGCGCCCTAGCGTTACCCTTCACGTGGTTTCGGGGTCGCCACCTTGGCGCCAGCGCCACGTGCTCCGCGAAAGCGCACGGCATTCCGATGCCGTGCGTGACGGTGGGGGTGGGCCGGCTGGGATGCGACGGCTATTTGTTGTCGCATCCCAGCCATTGATTATCTGACGAACTATTTCTCCGTCATCGTGATGATATGACCGGTCTCGCCATCTTGCAGCCGCCGAAGATGAAATGTGACGAGCGGGTCTTCAGGGTACCTGTCATGCAATTTGCTAAAGGCGTCCACGGCGGAGCCATTGCCTTGCTTTAGGACATCGAACGCCTTGATATAAGAGCTCACACGTTCCGAGCTGGCGTCCTGTCGCGACAAAGCCTCATACGTGTCGATCGGCTCCGTCTTCCCTTTGAGAATGAGACTACCGACCGGCCGCCCGGAAAAATCCGGCACCAGTGCCTTCGTCGCGCCGCTGACACAGATGCGCGTGCCGATATGTTTGTTCAGCCCTTCGAGACGCGCGGCCGTGTTGATGGCATCGCCCAACGCGCGGTAATCCGAATGATATTCGCCGCCGACGTTGCCGATAATGACCGTGCCCGTGTGGACACCGATCCGCGTGTGGCCCGGCTTGCTGCCGGACCGCGTTTTTTGCGCGCGAAACACTTCGGAGAACGCATCCATAGCCAGCGCGCAGTCGATCGCCCGGCGCGCGTGGTCCGGCTGTAGGATCGGCGCCGAAAACATCACCGCAACCGCGTCGCCGGTAATCCGATCGAGCGTGCCGTCATGTTCAAATGTCACCCGCGTCATACCGTCGACATATCTGTCAATAACGTCCAGTAATGTTTCCGGGTCCGATTTCTCGACAAACGATGTAAAGCCGGCAAGATCAGTCAATACAAAGCTGCATTCCCGCCGCTCGCCGCGCAACGCCATGCTGTCCGGGTTGGCGATGAAGTGCCGAACCAAATTCGGTGACACATGGCTTGAGAATACTTGCTCGACTAATTTTCTCTGGTGTTCGGTTTGGATGTGGCGGATCAGAGATGCCGTCAAGTAGACGCCGCCCACCATCAACGACGGATAGACCGGATCGAAGAGCAATTTCAGGTCCACATAGGCATACATCGAAAGGCCCGTGGCCAAGGCAAATGCCCCGGCGCCGATCGCCGCCGTCCAAAACGCGCCCAGGCGCGACGACAGGGCGATCATCGCGAGCCCCAAAACGACCAGGAAAACCAGCTCGGCACCGCCCGCCCAATTGGGCCGCTGCAACCAACTTTGTTGGAGAATCTGCTCGATGATCTGAGCATGGACCGCCACGCCCGCCGCCACCGGCTGGAGCGGCGTCGGCCGCAGGTCAAACAATCCGGCGGCCGACGCGCCGACCAAGACGATGGCGCCGTTCAGATCCACCGCATCGGTATCCCCCTCAAGAATCTTCCAGACCGGGATAAAGCGCGCGGCGATTGGGCCGGTAAAATGCACCCACATCTGGCCCTGCGCATCCGTTGGAATGGTGAGACGCCCGAGCTGAACTCTCTCGATTCCCATCTTGCTCGATTCGGCCGACGTTTGCGTTGAGCGAACCGTGACCGTGCTCTCGCCGCGCGCAACGCGCAGCGCTTCCAAGCTCAAGGTTGGATAAATCGTCTCGTCCCGGCGAACGAGGAGGGGTACGCGCCGCACCACCCCGTCGACATCGGGCGTCAAATTCATCACGCCATTGCCGACGGCGGCGTCTTCTAGCGGGCCCAACGTGCGAATCGCGCCGGAGAAATTCACCAAATGCGGTAGTGAATCCGCGCCAACCAGCGCATAACCGGCTTTGAGCGCGGGCTGAATATCGCTTTCCCGATGGGTCAGGACAAATCCGGTCACGACGTTTGCATCCGCCATCGCCGCGGCCAACACGGCGTCATGATCCGGCAATTG
>JANQOH010000209.1 GCA_028289725.1 Alphaproteobacteria bacterium | reverse complement strand
AGCACCGTGGTTTTTCCGGCGCCGTTCGGGCCGATGACCACACGGATTTCATTCTCGTCGACATAGAGGTTGAGATCGTCGACCGCCTTAGAGCCATCGAAGGAGACGGTGAGATTTTCGACCGCCAGCAGGAAGTCGGTATTGGATCCTCCGGCTGACGCGTGCGCTAATTCGCCAATTGGTGGTGTCATCGGGTGGCCTCCGTCACTCTGCCGGTGAACCTTGCGCGACGATGTCTTTTGGCGTGCCGGCCCGACTGTTTGGCCGCAAGCGGTTGATCAAAGTATCGACATTCGGCGCGACATAGGTCGCGTACAGGCCCGCGAGGCCGTTGGGGAACAGCAAGACGACGCTGATGAAGAGTGCGCCCATCGCGAATAGCCACAGTTCCGGAAACGCTTCGGAGAAGGTGGTCTTCGCCCAGTTCACCAACAGCGCGCCATACACCGCGCCGAGGATCGAGTGCCGCCCGCCGACCGCGCAGAAGATGACCATCTCGATCGACGGCACGATGCCGACAAAGCTCGGTGACATGAACCCGACTTGCAGCGTGAACATCGCGCCGCCGACCGCCGCCATCGCCGCGCCGACGCAGAACACGAAGATCTTGAAATTCGCGACGTCATAGCCCGAGAAACGCACGCGGTCTTCCTGATCGCGGAGGGCGATAAGCAGCCGACCGAGTTTGGACTTTTTGATTGCCATCGCCGCGAACAAACAGACAAACAACAGGACGCCGTTGACGAAGTACAGAACGTACTTGGCATCATCGGTGCGAATGTCCCAACCAAGCAGCGTCCGCAGGTCGGTAATCCCGTTGACGCCACCGGTATAGCCCTGTCGTCCGATGATCAGGATGGTCAGGATCGCCGCGAATGCTTGGGTGATGATGGCGAAGTACACGCCGCCAACCCGCCGTTTGAACATGGCGAGACCGATCAAGAAGGCAAACGCCGTCGGCACCGCGACCACCGCGAATAGCGTGAAAGCGAAGCTGTTGAACGGCTCCCACCAAATCGGCAGGGCGGTGAGCTGATTCCAGTCCATGAAGTCGGGAATACCCGGCGTGGACTGAATGGCGGTCGCTTCCGGCGTCGACGCCTCGAGCTTGAGAAACATAGCCATGCAATAACCGCCTAGGCCGAAAAAGACGCCTTGGCCCAAACTCAGAATTCCACCGGCGCCCCAACACAAGACCAGACCGATCGCGACAAAGGCATAGGTCAGATATTTGCCGACCAAATTAAGCCGGAATATGTCGAGTGCGATTGGGAAGACCGCGAAGATCAGAAGAGCGAGAACGACAAATCCGAGGATCTCGGCGGGCGTCAGGATTTTGGTGCCGGCGCGCATGTCTGCCTCCTCACTTTCGGACCTTGAGGGCGAACAAGCCCTGGGGACGCAGCATCAGGATCCCGACCACGACCAACAGCGTGAGCACCTTGGCCATCGACCCGGAGAGGAAGAACTCCATGATCGACTGGGCCTGGCTGATCGAGAATGCCGATGCGATGGTGCCGAGCAAACTCGCGGCGCCGCCAAACACCACGACGAGGAACGTGTCGACGATGTAGAGCTGACCGGCGGTCGGCCCGGTCGAACCGATCATGGTGAACGCCGCGCCCGCGACCCCTGCCACGCCACAGCCGATGCCGAAGGTCAGCCGGTCGGTGCGTTCGGTATTGATGCCGACCGCTCCGGCCATGACGCGGTTCTGCGTGACCGCGCGCACCTGGCGGCCCCATTTCGAGCGAAAAATCATCACGTAGACCGCCGCCGCGATGCTCACGGCCAACGCCATCACGAACAGCCCGTTGATCGGTACTTCAATCATGTCGGTGAGCGGAAGCGAGCCAAGCATCCAGTTCGGGATGGTCACGCCGACTTCGCGGGCGCCGAATACGGAACGATAGGTTTGCTGCAAAATGAGGCTTAGACCCCAGGTTGCCAGCAATGTATCGAGTGGGCGGCGATAGAGATGGCGGATTAGGCCCCACTCAACCAGCATGCCGAGCGCGCCCGATGCGAGAAAGGCGAGTATCATGGCAATGAAAAAGTAGATGCCGAAAATGCTGGGCAGATAGGTTTCAAAAAATGTGGAGCACAAATAGGTGACGTAGGCGCCAAGGATCATGAACTCGCCGTGAGCCATGTTGATGACGCCCATCTGGCCAAAAATGATCGCGAGCCCAAGCGCCATCAGCACGAACACTGAGAACAAAATCAGCCCGGCAAAGCCCTGCATGGCGAAGATTGCGCCAAGCTCGCTCATTGTGTAGCCGTCAAACATTCGCACGCTCCGTTCGGGGCCGCGCTCGCGCGCCGCGGACAAAAGGGGTGGGGCGCCGAGCCGGGCGCCTGCGGGAGGGGAACAGGCGGGTCCGGCTCGGCGTTTACTAGGCTACTGATAGCCTTCCGGGAACGGGTCTGGCTCCATGAGTTCCGCGGTCTCGTAGACCACATCATATTGGCCATCGAGCCGAGCACGCCCGATCCGGGTCTTCGACCACAAGTGATGGTTCTCGTGGATCCGCACATACCCTTCGGGCGCGGTGTGCAGCTCGATACCGGGACTCGCCTCGCGGATCTTGTCGACATCGAACGAGCCGGCTTTTTCGCACGCCGCTTTCCACAGCCACGGGCCGAGATACGCGGCTTGCGTGACGTCTCCGATGACCATGTCTTCGCCCCACATTTCCTTGAACGCGGCGACGAACTCGACATTGTTCTTGTTGTCGAGGCTCTGGAAATATTTCATCGCGGCATACGCGCCGACGATATTTTCGCCGCCGATGCCGCGAATCTCGTCCTCGGTGACGGAGATGGTCAGTAGCATTGGGTCTTCGGCGGTCATATCTATACCGGCGGCTTTGAGCTGCTTGTAGAAAGCGACGTTCGACCCGCCGACAACGATCGCGTAAATCACGTCGGGTTTGCGCAGTTTGATCTTGTTGATCACCGAGTTGAACTGTGTGTGGCCGAGCGGGTAGTACTCCTCGCCCACCACTTTCAGGCCAAGCTTATCGATGTGCTTGCGCGCAATTTTGTTGGACGTGCGTGGCCAGATGTAATCGGAGCCGAGCAGATAGAATTTTTCGGCGCCGTGGTTTTGCACCACCCAATCGATACCCGCGATGATCTGCTGCGTCGCTTCCTGGCCGGTATAGATGACGTTTGGCGACTGCTCGAGACCTTCGTAGAAGGTCGGGTAGTACAGAAAGCCGTTATATTGCTCGAACACCGGCAACACGGCCTTGCGCGACGCCGAGGTCCAGCAGCCCATGACGGAGGCCACCTTGTCGTTGACCAAGAGCTTCTTGGCCTTCTCGGCGAAGGTCGGCCAATCAGACGCGCCGTCCTCTTGGATGAAGTCGATCTTGCGTCCCAGCACACCGCCCATGTCGTTGATTTGCGAAATCGCGAGTTTCTCAGCTTGCACCGATCCGGTTTCGGAAATCGCCATGGTCCCGGTGACCGAGTGCAAGATGCCGATGGTCACCGTGTCATCGGTGACGGCCAAGCCGGTGGTGTTGACTTGGTCGGTCGGGTAGTCGGCGGCCAATAGGCCATTCGGTGCAAACAATGACGCGGTGAGGGCCGCACCGCCCAGCAGAACCTGCCGCCGTGACGCATTGAGCCCGCTTGGCCCATTCCTGGTGTTCTTGGTCATATCGCCTCCATCACACTGGGGTCGAGGAACTGGGCGCTTCACCGCCCTTGCGGCCCTGATCTTTCTGCGTCATGCTGCGATGCAGCAATACGTCATTTGACGTATGGGCCTGCGTATTTCAGCCGATATGCTGGCCCCAAGGCGCTACCGAGAAGGTCCATGTGGCCAAGACAAGGCAATGATATTGCGCCGCAGTATTGTGTGGAGACGCCCGGCGAAGAGGGAAAGGAGAAGGCGAACGACCGTGAACGACCTTTGAGACCATGACCGGCTCGAACGCGGTGATGCGCGTGCGCCGCCACTACAATCAGTGGGTGGCGGACGAGACGCTTGAGGATTTCGCGCTACGCTTTACGGCGAAACGGGCGCGCCGCTGGTCTTCGTGGCGCGTGGCCAACACGGCTCTCGGCTCGATTTCGTTTCTCGCGCTCGAAGCGATCGGTGGCGTGATCACGCTGCGCTACGGTTTCGACAACGCGGTCGCCGCTATCATGGTCGGCGGCCTCATTCTTTTCCTGAGCGGCATTCCGATTTCCTATTACGCGGCGCGCTACGGCGTTGATATCGACCTACTCACCCGCGGCGCCGGCTTCGGATATATCGGCTCCACCGTTACATCGCTGATCTACGCTTCATTCACATTCATATTCTTCGCGCTCGAAGCCGCGATCCTCGCGCTTGCGCTCGAACTCTGTTTCGGCCTGCCGCTTGAAATCGGATACCTGCTGAACGCGCTGGTGGTGATCCCGCTGGTCACCCACGGCATCACCAAGATCAGCCGGTTCCAAATGTGGACGCAGCCGATTTGGGTCCTGCTGCACATCGTCCCATTTGTGTTTCTCTATTTCGCTGGCGTCGGCCTGGATGCGTGGACCAGCCACACCGGCGTTCTTGGCCCCCTGGACGGCAGCCTTGACGTGCTGCTGTTGGGCGCGGCGGTGGGCGTGGTCTTGTCCCTGACCGCTCAAATCGGCGAGCAAGTCGATTTTCTCCGCTTCCTGCCGGAGCCGGTCACCCGTCGCCAAAAATACGGGTGGTGGGCGGCGCTCTTATGCTCCGGTCCCGGCTGGGCGGTGCTCGGCGTTCTCAAAATGCTCGCCGGGTCGTTCCTTGCCATCCTGGCATTTGGCGACGGCGTGCCGCCGGAAAGCGCGGTCGAGCCAACACAGATGTACCTTTCAGCCTTTCAGCGTGTGCTGCCGTGGCCCGAAGCGGCGATCATTATCACCGCCCTGTTCGTTATCATTTCCCAGCTAAAGATTAACGTTACCAACGCCTATGCCGGCTCGATCGCGTGGTCGAATTTCTTCTCCCGATTGACTCATAGTCACCCCGGCCGCGTTGTTTGGCTCGTCTTTAATGTCGCGATCGCGCTCATGCTCACGCAGTTCGGCGTATTCGGCGCGATCGAGCATACGCTTGGCCTCTATTCCCATGTCGCCGTGGCATGGGTTGGCGCGATCGTTGCTGACCTCACGGTCAACAAGCCGCTTGGACTGAGTCCACGCGAAATCGAGTTCAGGCGAGCGCACCTGTATGACATAAATCCGGTCGGTGTCGGTGCCATGATCGTCGCGACCGTTCTGGCGTTGCTAGCCTATTTCGGCGCGCTTGGAGAAACCGCGCAGTCGCTCTCTGCGGCCATCGCATTGTCCGCCGCGTTCATTACCGCACCAATAATTGCGTTCGGCACGCGCGGCCGATACTACATCGCGCGTCCGGTCCCCGTGCGGAAATCCGATGCCAGCGTCGAGACATGCTGTATCTGCGAGTACACCTTCGAACAGGAGGATATGACGCATTGCCCGTTCTACGCCGGGCCGATTTGCTCCCTCTGTTGCTCGCTTGACGCGCGTTGTCACGATGCATGCAAGCCGGGCGCCGGTCTCGGCGACCAGATTGCGCAACTGACCGAAGCGGTTTTACCGCCGCGCTTGGCCGAGGCCGCAAAATCCAAATATGGGCTCTATGCCGCTCTCATGACCGGTTTCATGACACTGATCGGTCTGGTGCTCGGCTTCATTTACCACGCGGTGACGCTTTCCGCGGCAGACATCGCGGCGCCGATGGCGCAAGCGCTTTGGCTCACGTTCGGCGCCCTGGTCTTCATTGTGGGCGTCGCGGTATGGCTTTATGTGTTGGCAAACGAAAGCCGCGCGGTAGCGCAGAAAGAAACCGAATTCCAAACCGAACTCTTGAAGCGCGAAATCAACGCGCACGAGCAAACCGACGCCGCGTTGCAAGAGGCCAAGGATGCGGCGGAAGCCGCGAACAACGCCAAGAGCCGCTATGTCGTCGGCATCAGCCATGAGCTGCGGACACCGCTCAACGCGATTCTCGGGTATGCGCAGCTGCTGGAAGCAGATCCCACAATCCCTGACCACCGACGGCAGTGCGTCAGCATCATCCGACGTAGCGGCGAGCATCTGTCCGGCCTTATCGAGGGCCTGCTGGATATTTCGCGCATTGAGGCCGGCAAGCTCGAAATTCTCGATGACACGGTACATTTCCCGGATTTTCTGGAGCAATTGGTGGCCGTGTTCCGGATGCAGGCGGAATCCAACGGCCTTGCCTTCGACTACCACGCTGAGACCCGCATCCCGCGCTATGTGAGAACCGATGAAAAGCGGCTTCGGCAAATTTTAATGAACCTACTATCGAATGCCGTGCGATATACTGATGCTGGATCCGTTTGTTTCTCGGTTCGATACCGAAATCAGGTCGCGACATTCAGAGTGACTGACACTGGTCGCGGAATCGCTCCAGAAGACTTTGAGCGCATTTATGAGCCATTTCAGCGTTTGCGGTCGTCCGGCGCCCCTGCCGTACCGGGGACAGGACTCGGGCTCACCATCACGAAACTGCTGACTGACCTTCTCGGCGGCGACATTCAGGTCGAAAGTATCCCGGGCGCGGGCAGCACATTTCGTGTCATGGTGATGCTGCCCTCGCTGACGCCGCAAACGATCGCAACGCCGGAAAATGTCCGGCGCATTCACGGATACAAGAACGGCCGGCGGCGGATCATGGTGGTCGATGACGACGCCGATCATCGCCAACTCATCGAAAATGCGCTCGAACCACTCGGCTTCGACCTCAGTTTCGCGGAGAGCGGCGAAGTCGCTGAGGTTATCTCCAAAGAGGCGACCCCAGACTTGTTTCTCCTCGATGTTGCATTGCCGGGCATTGATGGCTGGGAACTGGCCCGCCGTCTGCGTGCCAATGGCTTCGCGCGCACGCCGATCATCATGCACTCCGCCCACGCTGAAGAGTGGGCACGTCACGGTGAATCCGGTGATTTGCACGATGATTTCGTCCCCAAGCCGGTCAACCTCGACGATTTGCTGAGCCGCATCGAGAAGCACCTGGATTTGGAGTGGATTTTCGAATCGGCGCCGGCAGCGGCGAAAGGGGGCAACGACAGCGATGTCGTGCCACTGATCGACGATATTCGTGAGCTGCGCCAACTTGTCGAAGTCGGACACGCCCATGGCATCCACACTAAGCTGGATCAACTCGCGGCAGGGTCGTCCGAACTCCTGCCATTTGTCCAGCGCATGCGGAATCTAATGTCGACCTATGATCTCGCGCGCATGAATCGCGTCCTGAAAGAGATGGATGATGATCGCGCGGCTTGATGAGCATCGCGACATCGCGCTTGTGGTCGACGATTCGCCCGAAAGCCTTTCCATGCTGACCGATGCCTTGGAAGAATCTGGCGTGACCGTCTTGGTCGCGCGTGATGGACCTTCGGCCCTAACACTCGGCAACCGCGTATCACCAGACGTGATCTTGCTCGACGCGATCATGCCTGAAATGGACGGGTTCGAGACGTGCCGTCGAATGAAAACAGGCTTCGCGTGCGATATTCCCGTGATCTTCATGACGGCGCTCAGCGAGCCCGAACATGTGGTGACCGGACTCAAGGCGGGCGGGGTCGATTACCTGACCAAACCCATCAATACCGACGAGCTCATCGCACGGATCGGCATCCATGTCGGCAACGCACGCCTTATTTCCGGCGCACGGCAGGCCCTTGATGCCACGGGCCGATCGGTGGTGGCGGTTGAACCGAACGGCACGGTGGTGTGGGCCTCCCCGCGCGTTGCCGATTTGTTGCCGACCACAGCGGACAATGGCCGCGACCACGCACGCATCACGAATACATCATTGCTCGACTGGATCGCGAAATGCACCAAAAAGCCGGTTTCGGCGACGGACCCTCATGTCATTGAGGATGCCCGGGGGCAACGTTTGGAACTCTCATACCTTGGCCGCTCAGGTCTCGAAAACGCGTTGATAGGCGTCTCAATCGCCGACCAGCGTCTTCCGGCGGAGCAGCTGATGGGCGGGCTCGGATTAACCCGTCGTGAGGCCGAGGTCTTGCATTGGCTTTGTCAGGGCAAATCGACCCGCGACATCGCGTCAATTCTCGAGTTGAGCCCACGCACGGTCAACAAACACCTCGAACAAATTTTCACCAAATTGGGTGTCGAGAACCGGACCGCCGCCGCCGCCATCGGCATTCGTGCCTTGGCTTCCTTGCGATAAGGTCTGAGCGATGGAATGTCATCCTTCTTGTTCCGGCGAGGTGCACGCATGCCAGGGTGCCCCTTCATCGCACCGGTGGCCGACGGCTTAACGCGCTCGGTTAATCGGATGTCTCGCAGATCCCGTAGCTCATCGCACCAATGCCATTCCGATAAATTCTATGGCTATATCGACCATCCTGGGCTATGCGGATCCAATCCCTGCCGCCCACCAAGCTAATTATCAGGTCGGCATTCTTGCTGATGGAGGCTCGCATCCAGACGTCCATCCTGTGGAAATACAGGCGCGCCATTGCGTCATAAACTGTCAGATCGAATGGGGACGTTCGAATTCGCGTCTCCCCGGCACATCCGACATGGATGTTTCGGCAAAATACGGATAGGGCCGGGTTGCAAAAATACGTCCGGCCGTCGGCAAAGCCCTCGCTCGGCCACGAAAGGCACGCAATGATGACCAGGATCAATGATGAGCACCGTGTCACGTGATCATCCGCACATACATGATATCGGGCTGTTCTTGTGAGGGTCCGAGAGCCGGACCTACTCAGCGCGTGTGAGCATACCGGCAGGGCAGCAGCTCGTCGATCCGATTATCTTGTGGTCGGCGATGCCGATGAGCGCGCACCCATCAACCGAGTGGGTTTTTCGCGCCTGTCCAACCGGGCCGTTCCGGCGCAAGTCAAACTCTTCGTTCGCCCTGCGCCACAGTCCGAAGCCGGCGGCTGGCCAATGTCCTCACGTGACATGCCAACCGCCGGCGTCTTCTCCCTTCCTACAAAACGCGTTCGTTTCGCTATTGCGCCTCGGAAGATTCCGCAAGCCGCTCGCGGTACTTCGCCATATTGGCGCGATAGTTCAGCTCCTCCGCTTCGTAGTTTTCGTGAGCTTCATTCAAGACGTAAGCACGAATGGCCGCGACATCGTCTTCACTGAGCGTGCCCTTGAAATTGGGCATACCCAGGTCCGCTTCCAACATTCCGTTCAGAACCACTTCCTTCAGCAGGTCGAGATCGTGAACGATGCCGCTGTTGTAACGAAGGTCGGGCGTAATGGCGCTGACTGCATCCTTGCCATGGCAAGCAAAGCAATGCCCGTAGAGTGCCGCGCCAGTGTCGACCATGGCCATTTCGTCTTCGCTCAGGGCCGGTGGGTTGAGGAACTGGCGAGGCTCCGCCGGCGGCGGCATTTTGGCATCACCGCCAACGGCAAAGGTCAGCATCCAACCTTCACTACGTACATTGGCCTTCGCAGCCGCGGCGCCAAACGTGAGCGGGAAGGACCCGCCCCAACCGGCATTGACCGTGACATATTGTACGCCGTCCATAGTGTAGGTCACCGGGCCCGCGACGATGCCGGATGGAACCCAGGTTTCCCAAAGCTTTTCGCCGTCGTCGGCAGCATAGGCCACGAACCGGCCGTCACCCGTGCCTTGGAAAACGAGATTGCCGCCCGTGGTTAGCGTGCCACCGTTCGCCGGCGTGTAGTACGGCACCTGCCAAACCTCGGTCTGGTTCACCGGATCCCAGGCCGACAGGCGGCCGGTGCTTTGATCCGGCGGCCCGTACGGAATGTCTAGATTGACACCCAAGTTGAATGTCGCCGGATTGAAGTTGAATTCGTCGACGACCGAATAGGCCGTGCCGACCTCTTGCGCCGGGATGTAGAGCAAGCCCGTCTGCGGATTAAACGATTGCGGGTGCCAATTGTGCGCACCGGTCGGACCCGGCCACACCGGAACCAGTTCGCCCCGGCCGTAGACCGCGGACTTGGATTCGATCGGACGGCCGCTCTCATCGATGCCTTCGGCCCAAGTCACTTTCGCGAACGCCTCGGCGGAGAGGAACTCGCCGGTCACGCGGTCGAGCACGTAAACGAAGCCGTTTTTCGGCGCGTGTAGCAGAACCTTACGGTCCACTCCGTCAATCGTAAGGTCGGCTAGGGTGATCGGCTGGACCGACGTGAAGTCCCAATGGTCGCCCGGGTTCTGCTGGTAGTGCCAAACCAGTTCGCCATTGTTGGGATCCACCGCGACAATCGAATTGATGTAAAGATTGTCACCGAACGCCCGGTGATGACGGGGCCAGGGCGACGGATTGCCGGTGCCGATGTAAACCAGATCGACGTCTGGGTCATAAACGATGGCGTCCCAAGCGGTACCGCCGCCGCCGACGACCCACCAGTTATCGTCTTCGGCGATCCAGGTCGGGGCCGCTTCTTCCATCGCTTTGGAGGCGAAAGGCGGGAAAGGATCGCCCGGAACGACATAGAAGCGCCAGTCCAAGCGGCCGGTTTCCGCGTCGTAGGCCGACACATAACCGCGCACGCCATACTCGGCACCGCCATTCCCGATCAGTACGCGGCCTTTGGCAATCCGGGGTGCACCGGTGATCGAGTACGGCCGGCTTGGGTCAGTGGTTTGGGTTTGCCAAGCCAACTCGCCCGTCGCGGCGTCAATCGCCAGCATGCGGCCATCGATCGTACCCGCGTAGATCTTGCCTTTGTAGATGGCCGCGCCGCGGTTCACCACGTCACAGCAGAGAAAGCGGCCATAGCTTTTCGGAACCTGCGGATCGTAGGTCCATAGCCGTTTTCCGGTCCGTGCATCGACGGCAATGACCACGCTCCAGGGAAGCGTGCTGTAAATGACGCCATCGACCACGAGTGGGGTCGCTTCCACGCCGCGGCTTGTGCCGAGCTCATGGGCCCAGACGAGGCCGAGCCGATCCGCGTTGCCGTCATTGATCTGGTTCAACGGTGTGTAACGCTTCTCGTCGTAAGTGCGGCCGTACGTAATCCAATCGCGCATGTTGTCGTCGGCGCTGCGCAAGGCTTCGTCGTCGATCGCGCGCGCGGACTCGAAAGCACGCAACAAAGCGACCGCTTCCGAGTGCGCTGTGCTCATACCACGATCGTCCGCGTGCGCCATCGCGCACCCGGCCGTCACGGCCATCCATGTGGCGGCGAATAGCCCGAACTTCCGGCTGAGAACCGCCGGAGAGCGGGTCGTGCACACACCTAACTTCCGCATCAAAAACCTCCCATACCAATTCGCGACGTCGACGCTCCAAACCATGCGTTCATCATGACTACAAGAGAGTCGACACATCGCAGTCCAAGTCGAAACACTCAACTCTTCGAAAATTACTTCGAGGAATCAACTGCATATTTAAATACAGGGAAATATTTCCTTACAATGTTCCAATTTATGCATGGGTATGGTTGGTATAATACGAGTCGTATGTTATAAAACGACGATATTTAAATACCGGTATAAGTTATTTATATGGCTATAAAGAATCTATTTGACGTTTATCGATATTGGCCTTTTGGAGGCATGTAAATTTTCAGCCGCGGTAAGTTATAATTTCAGCCAGTATGGCTGGGCGAGACCAAATCGTCTTGAACGGGTCGCCGCGAATACAGAAGGGGAATAAATTGGAGTTTGGTCGCTGGCCCGGGATCACAAGGATTTGCGCCTTGTGCCCGGGCCGTAACACCACGCCCTAGGCATGCGGCCGGCTCACCGAAACCACTCACATCAATAACTGTGGTCAAGGACAGCGAGAGACCATCACTGGTCACAGGCGGCTGATGTCTTAACTGATGATCTTGTGTGACTTTGCTCGTAAAGATGAGGTGTGGCGCCAGCACATTCGCTGGCGCCATGTCGTCGAAGCGACCTTAATCGGACCTGTGGCTAGGCAAACCGAATGTGGTCACTTTCCTTCGGCGAAAAATAAAAACTCGACTGAAGCTTCTTGTTCCGCCGTCTCACCTCTAAGTATCGGGGAGATACCTTCCACAAAACTATCCGTAGGTAAGTACTTATTGCAACTAGTAATATTATTATTTCGCCGAATTTGGGATTTATTATACGATATGGTTAATATTGACCGCTTTACATAGCGTAATCAGCCAAAGAATCCATTAGAAGTCATGGCGCAGATCGCCGCGTGAATGTACGCAGCGTACTTTTCGGCAACGTCAACAATCGGCGATCACAGCCTCAAGGGTCCGCCGAATCCGCATGAGAACGTCACTACCGGTGAATTGCCATGTCCGGCCGCAGAGCCCTAGGAGGTAATAAGCCAACTAAATGTCGCAAGCCGACCGAAAGCGCGGACAGAGGGCCCGAAGCCGCCTCGTGCGCGAATGCTGCAATTGCCCGACGTGGATAGAGATAGATCACCGGCAGTTTTGCGTGCCGGGTTGCATTCCTGTCGCCGGGACGGCCGAGGGCGATGTCAATTGTTCGGTCCGTGGCCCTATTTCAGGTGCCCCCAGCAGGACATGTTCATCTCGGGATGACCGGGGCCATATATCTGACGGGGGTCAACAAACGCGGTCCATGTCTCGCTGATTCTCATCTGATGCTGAGGATGGATCAGATGCAAAAGGCGGAAACTTCCAATTCTCTCCCAGCTACAGACGTCGATGAGGGGCTTCGAGCACGGTGAAAACTAGCCAATAGCGGAGAAACGCCGTCGGTCGCTCCTCTTCCGCTGGCAAATTGGCTTCATTCGTGAATCGATGCTCTTTAACACTCAGCCGCTCGCGAACCCGTTCTTTATCGGTCACCTTGAACGGGTAAAAAAAGGGGTGGCGCCAGCGTGATCGCGGGCGCCACCGTAATGGAAGGGCCTTGCCCGAGCCAATGTGATTGTGCGCCAAGCTTGACCGCATTCCTAAGTTCGAAAACATAAACCTAGTCAAAGATCTTGTTTTCGAGAATAACCCTCTCAGTATCGGGGAGATACCTTGAGCAATGCTAATACTGTGATTGTTTATATTTCAATACACTAAGAAAAATATTTGTATTTATTGGTTCCCCTTGCACAACCCGGCTTATAGTCGCCAATTAACATGTTGAAATCAGCCACCAACTCTGAAGGAAACCTGGGTGCCGATAGATGCATGAATGCGAACGGCGCAGTTTTTGACAAGTTGGCGAACCTACTGTGCGCTGCCTAAGGGATCAGTCGGACCGGCTTCGGAGTGTCCTTATTGTGAATGTCGTTATCGGGTCATCGGACGCCTTCGGATGATCCCATTAATGGCGTTCGAGTTAGTGGGATACGCGGAAGATAACAGCTGAAAAAAGTCGCCTAGGCGACAGATTCTTAGCGAACGAAAGGGCGCTTAGAATAAATCGATGCCGAAATCGAGTAGGCGCCCAACACCTTTCACGCGATAATTTGGATCGGCCGACGCAGCGCCTTCGGCGGCGATGAGGTCACTATCGGACGTAGCTTTTTGGGTTTCGGGTGATGTGCCGCACGCCGCCGTCAGCAACAATGCGGCGCACATAACCAATCTCGAAAGACGGTCACTACTTCTCAATATATTAAACACGGTTTACGCCCTCTATCCGTTAAACAGTGCGATCAGAAGAACGCCTCCAAGTTTCAAGTGTCGCCGACCAAAGCCGGTCTGACAACAATCCCACATAGACTCTGGGTCAGGCGTCGCGATCCGAATCCAGTCCGCTTGAAGTCTTATTGGGACCGCCTTTTATCGCAGTTCTGGCCGTGATTTTGCCACGAATTGGCGTATTGCCCATGACCTGAGAACAGAGAAGGGCGCCAGCCTCTCCATGGATGAAGGGCCATGCCCAATTGCAAAGCAATAAGCCTCCGCATGCCCATCACGTCCTTGCGCAAACCAATAACACGGACACCGCAGTTTTACGCGCTCTCAAACCCTGTAAACAGTGTGCATTTGAGACAAATTCCAAATTGTTCGCAAATTTTCAGCCGTAATTTTATTTAAAAACTGCGTTTATATAGCCATTTTGGCTGCATAAAACCACTTTCTATTTAAATCTCTGCCCGTTTTATTGATAGGACGTCGCACCTAATCTTCTTTACTGCTTGCCGTACGCAATTGATGTCTAGTAGTGTCGCGATCCGACGGGTCGCTGGAAGCTGCCGAAAAAGAGGTTTGCGGCCCGCCGGGTTCGACATTTTGTGGGTTCGATATTTCCATCGTGTCCCATCCGACTGGGGAGGAACAAAGTGAAATCTGTGATCAAGAAGTCCCTGCTTGCGGCTGGGGCGATTGGCATGCTTGGGTCTAGCGTCGCGTCGGCGGAAGTGGCGATCAAGCTTGAACCCTACGTTACGGGTATCAACACGCCGCTGGCCATGAAGCAACCGAACGGCGACGACCGGATGTTCGTCATCGAACAGAACGGACGCGTCAAAATAATCCGCGACGGCGAGGTGGCCGGAACGTTCCTGGACATCCGCAACCTTATCCCGGACCTGCATCACGACTTCGACGAGCGCGGTCTGTTAGGGCTGGCTTTCCATCCCGATTTCCAAAACAACGGCCGCTTCTACGTTGCCTATAGCGCGCAACTCGACTACGACGCAGATCTGGCCAAGATGTTGTGGTATTCGCACACTAATGTTGTCGCCGAATACACAGTCTCTGCCGACGATCCTGATGCTGCCGATCCGAATTCGGGACGCATCATCACCGCCATCGATTGGCCACAGTTCAACCACAACGGCCATTGGATTGGGTTCGGCCCCGATGGCATGTTGTACATCTCCACCGGAGATGGCGGCTACGCCAATGACTGGGGCATCGGGCACAACGTGACCGAAGGTAACGGCCAAGATCTCACCACAAATCTTGGCAAGATGCTTCGCGTCAACGTCGATGGCGCCCATCCATTCGAGGTGCCGAGCGACAATCCGTTCGCCAGCGACAACAACGCCAATGGTGAGATTTGGGCCTATGGCCTGCGCAATCCCTGGCGCTGTTCTTTCGATATGGGCGGCAACAATGATCTGATCTGCGGCGACGTTCAGCAGAACAGCTACGAGGAAGTCAGCATCGTCTCCAAGGGCGCGAACCTTGGCTGGCGCAAGATGGAAGCCACGCATTGCTTTGACTTCCTAAGTCCGGATCAGCATCCGAGCAGCTGTGACAATGCCGGCATGGTCGACCCGATCTTGGAGTACAACAACTGCACCGCCAAGCCGGACGGTTGCATGGGAATCTCCGTGACCGGTGGTTACATCTATCGCGGCTCACACGCAGCTTGGGATGGCAAATACATCTTCGGTGACTGGAGCAAGGGCTTCGCGGCCATGGACGGTCAGATCTTCGTCGGCAGCAATGACGGCGGAAACTGGAGCATGGAAAAGGCCACCGTCACCAATATGGACGGCAACATTCCGTACATTCTGGCGTTTGCCCA